>JAZSPM010000011.1:0-3220 GCA_045537455.1 Candidatus Ornithomonoglobus sp.
ACACTATTCTATCGTGAAATCCCTCCATTTTGCAATCATTTTCTGCTACTGTTCACTTCGTGCGACGAAAGTGTTCATTCTCACCGACGGTGCTGTTCAACTTCAGCGGCCCTAGTGTTCATTTTGGTGCGACGTATTCACTTTGTGAGTACTATAAGAAGAATGGTTCATTTGATATTCCTGTAAGTTATGTAACTGACAATGGTGTTGCTCTTGGAAAATGGATTCGGCATCAGAGAGATTTTTTTGAAAAAGGAAAATTGTCAGAAGAACGAATTGAAAAACTGCGGAATATAGGCTTTGTTCTTGAAAAAAGTGACCTTTGAGAAGAAAAATTCCAACTGGCAAAAGCTTATTTTGAGGAGTATGACAATCTGAATGTCCCTGCGCAATATGTAGTGGATGGCGTTTGGCTCAGTAAATGGCTGGATGAACAGAAACTTATAGCAGAGGGTAAGCGAAAGAAAAAGCATACTGCGGAACAGTTGGAAAAACTTCAATCAATAGGTATGCAATATGGTAGAATACGTTCAGATGAAATATGGTATGAATGATATAATCAGGCAAAGGCATACTATGAGGAAAATGGAAATCTGGATATTCCAAAAGACTATATTTCAGACGGCTTTGGACTGGGATTATGGCTTGACCGTCAGAAAAAGCAGTATCGTAATGGTAAGCTTTCAGATGAATACATAAAGCTTTTGGAGTATATTGGTATTGACTGGAAAGAAAATAATCAGATTGAACACTCATACGAAATAGGCTTTCAGCATCTTGAGAAGTTTATATCTGAATATGGTATAGAAGCTCTTAAAAGTGATTGTGTATGCGATGACGGCTACAACCTTGGTCGTTGGATTGCCAATTGCAAAGCAAAATTCCGCAAAGGAAAGCTTGCGAAGAAATATGCTGTCAGATTTGAAAAGCTTGGTATAAGGCTTGAAAAATAACAGCAAAAGTAATCAAAACCACCCGTTCAACGGGTGGTTTTGATTTACCGAGCACTTTCCGTAGGGAGTCAGCGGAAAGGTGTGAATTTGTATTTCTTTTCCGACGAAGTGGCTCTTGTTATGCGGCGAGATGGCTCTGAAACCCCGTGCAGATGGCTCTGCTGCATCGGCATATACAATAAATCAGGCTTAATCGAATTTACAAATAACAGAATTGGTAGAATGCATCCACTTATCTGTTTCAGCAGACCACGCCGTTTTGGAAAATCCATTGCTGCACATATGCTTGCTGCATATTACAGCAAGGGCTGTGATTCAAGAGAAACATTCTCGAAACTTAAAATTGCAGGACTGCCGACATTTGAGGATGAATTGAATAAAAATACGGTTATTTATCTTGATATGCAGGAATTTCGAAGCTATGCTTCAAGGCATAATAATATGCAGCAGATAGTTCAGCACATACAGGATGTTGTTGTTCAGGAGCTGAAAGCGGAATATCCGAATATCATTAAAGATAATGAGAACGATATACCACATGCTTTAGCTGAAATCAATACGCGGATAGGCGAACAGTTTATTGTTATTATAGACGAATGGGACTGTCTGTTCCGTGAGGAAAAGGAAAATGAAGCAATACAGGAGGTGTATGTGGATTTTCTCCGTGGAATGTTCAAGAGTGGTTCCGCTGATGCTTTCATCAAACTTGCCTATATTACTGGAATTTTACCTATTAAAAAATACGGCACACAGTCAGCGTTGAATAATTTCAGAGAGCATACAATGGTACAACCCTTTAGGTTAGCTGAATATATTGGTTTTACAGAAGAAGAGGTACAGTCATTATGTACTCAATATAATATGGATTTTGAGGAATGTAAGCGTTGGTATGACGGATATTCATTCAGTCACATGAAATCGGTTTACAGTCCGAATTCTGTTATGAATGCAATTGATAACGGGGAATTTGGCAGTTATTGGACAACTACAGAAACCTATGAATCGCTCAAATTTTATATTGATACTGATTTCGACGATGTGCGGAAAAAGATAATAACTATGCTTTCGGGACAGCCAGTAGAAATAAATCCGAGAACGTTCCAAAATGATATGAAGAGCATGAAAAATAGTGATGATGTTCTGACTCTGATGATACATCTTGGTTATCTTGCATTCAATAATTCAGAGGGATATGCGTATATTCCCAATGAGGAAGTGCGTCGGGAATTTATTACTGCCACTATGAACAGTTCTCGTGAAGAACTTTCAAAAGTTATTAAAAATTCCGATGCTCTACTGAAAGCTACTCTCCGTATGGACGGCGATGAAGTTGCGGAACGTATTGAAATGGCACATCAGTATTATGCCAACGTAAAGTTTTACAACAATGAACAGGCATTGCGTATGGTAATCATGCTTGCATACGTGAGTCGAGTGGACGATTACTGCGATTTTCAGGAACTTCCAGGAGGCAAGGGATATGCGGATATATTGTTTCTCCCGAAGAAAAATTCCCGTAAACCCGCACTTCTCATTGAGTTGAAATGGAATCATTCAGCAGGCGGAGCAATTGAGCAAATCAAAGAAAAAGGCTACTGCGACGCAATTTCAGGTTATGGCGGAGATATTCTTCTCGTTGGAATTAATTACGATGAGAAAGAAAAAGTGCATACCTGTCAGATTGAGAAGTTTGAATATAATCATGGCTGACGAAAAAAATCAAATATTACAAAAACTCCGCTGATAGAGAAATCTGTCTGCGGAGTTTTTAGGTATGACGGGCATATCAATCTGAAATGTATATAATTTCTGCAAAATATCCACTAATTCTGCAAATTATGAGTTGTAATTTGTGTGTAAATGATTTATTATATAAATAAGACGTACAAAATTTTCGTCTAATTTATTTTAAGGGGTAATTAATAATGAAACAACAACTTTTAAGCAGATTTGCTGCGGTATTATCTGCGGCAGCAATGTTCTGTAGTGTGATATCAATTCCCGATATCAATACTACAGAGGCAAAGGCATTTGAACCGGACATTGGCGATTTCTCAATTTCAGATATCACCATGACCGACGATTATTGTACAAATGCTTTTTCAAAGGAAATGGAATATCTGCTGGCATTTGATACAGAAAAATTGCTTGCAGGTTTCCGCGATAATGCAGGTCTTAGTACAAATGGTGCTACACGTTATGGTGGTTGGGAAAATACAAATATTGCCGGTCATTGTGTTGGACACTATCTTACTGCTATTGCCCAG
>JAZSPM010000068.1:0-7803 GCA_045537455.1 Candidatus Ornithomonoglobus sp.
TGACGAAACTGTGCTTCTTGTGCTATACTATTCATTGAAACAACTCCTTTTTGATACTTTGTTTTGGTGGTACTTAACATTATATCATATTTGGAGTTGTTTTTCTATTCTTTCTGTCAACTATCTATTGTATCATAACACCTAAGATATTGCCACAACACATATCATAACAACATACAAGATTAATTATAATATCCTTGTTATACATACACCCTATAAAAAATCCGCATTCAAAGTAAGGTCTGAATCCGTTTTATTTTTACACATTTTTTGAGTTTTATGGTAGTACAATTTTCTGACAAATGTGTGAAGAAGCCTGTTTTTTTCTTCGGGATTGGAATCTGCAAAATTCTCAATTACATATTCAAGCCGTCTGATAGCTTCGCCAGGCGGAAGCTGTGGTATCTTTTGTTCGCTGTCAATTTCCTTTATTGCTGCTTCAAGAGAATGTATCTTCTCGTTGACAACTTTTGAGCGTTCAAGAAAAGTATTAATGTCATATATCTCCTGCTCCAGCAAATCGTACAGCCTTGATAGCTGCCGTTTTGATTTTTCAAGCTCTGCAATCAGCGGAGCTTTTTTGTCGGGTTCATTTTTAAACTCTGTTTTACCGCTTCTTTTCAGCTTTTCAAGCTGCTTTATACGATAGCGGAAAGCCGAAATCGCTGCTTCGTCAACAGCTTCAATTGTAGAACTTACAATCTTTCCACGACATTCCCTATGAGTACACAGCATATACTCATGACCGCTGTTGGCAATTACTCTGCGTCTTAACTGGTGTCCGCAGTTTTTACAATAGAGAATATTGTGATAGTAGTTCAGCAGTGTATCATTAGGATGAAGCTGGGCGGCAGGATTTGTTTTTTTCTTCTCCTGAACAGCGTTGAAAGTTTCTTCGCTGACTATAGGCTCATGGAGTCCTTTGTACAGCGTATCACCGTTTGATTTGGTTTTCCAGCCAACTTTTCCGCAATACAGAGGATTTGCAAGTATTTTTTTAATACTCGGATATTCCCAGTACTGACTTTTCTGCGGACTTATCCCCATACGGTTAAGCTCGTTGGCAATAAATTTTGCACCGTGACCGTCAAGATACAGCTTATATATCAGCCTGACTATTTCAGCTTCTTCAGGAACAATTTCAAGTGTATGAACCTTAGGCTCAGGATTGACTTTCCTGTAACCATAAGGAGCGGTGGTACTTATATAGTTTCCCTCTTTAATTGAAGCAAGCCTGCCCGCCTGCATACGACGCTTGATTGTCTTGTACTCACGTCGGCTCATAAACAGCGAAAACTCAAAGTATTCCTCATCAAACTCGTTATCGGGATCATAAGTTTTTGTCGGTGTGACAATCTTTGTAGAGGAATCACGGAATGCCTGTGCGACTATACCCTGATCTATGGTGTCGCCTCTTGCAAGACGTTCTATCTCAACTACAAGCACACCTGCATATTTGCCCTCAGTAACATCTGCAAGCAACGCTTGCATCTGCGGACGGGCAGCGATGCTGTCGCCGCTGACTATCTCCTTGTAAATCTTCACAATGTTCAGCTTCTGACGTTCTGCAAGCTCCATAAGCATATTCTGATGACGTGAGAGGGTCTCACCCTCTCCACGTGCTTCCGCTTCAACATCTGCTCTCGATTTTCGCAGGTACATACAGTATTCTTTCATTGCATCACCTCTTAGCTTTAAGGGCATCTCTAAAAAACCCTTTTGAGAAAACGCAGCTATGCATGATATCTGCTGTTTTTTCTTTAATCAAACGAGTTTTTAGAGATGCCCTTAAATTATATGCACATAATCATTGGATTGTTTTCTTAATGGCATATATTATAGCAAATATTTTTTATACTAATCCCTAAAATGTTAGTAACCAAAGATGATGAGCAAAAATGCTGTATGTCAAGGCGGATGACGAAAGCATACTGTCGTATGGTGAGGATATCCAACGATGAAATACGGCATTTATACCATTAGATTTGTCTACTGTTGTTTTAGAGATTGGTATCAATAGGGGTTTTCGTTGTGTTTGGTTTATATATGGGCATATGTAATACTTGCCTGTATCAACTATCTTTTAGGTTTAACAAATTTCTGTAAAAGTTCGTGAAAATAATCAGAGTCATGGAATTAATCCCATGTAGGCTTTTTACCTGTAGACACCATTGCGTAGTATGCAAGAATCTTTGAAGCATCTGACGAGTCAACAACATTGTCGTTGTTTACATCAGCAGCTTTATACTGAATATCAGTAAATTCACCTGCTCCGCCTGTCTGAATTTTTGCGTATTCTGCAAGAACAAGGGAAGCATCAGAGGAATCAACAGAGCCATTAGCATTTACATCGCCAAGCATATATGTCAGTTCAGTTATTGGAGGTGTAGTTGTCGTTGTAACCGTAGTAGTCGGAGCTGTCGTTGTTATGGTAGTTGTTGTTGTCGTTGTAGTGGTGGTAGTAGTTGTTGTAGTTATGTATTCTTCATCTGCTATTGCTATATAACCATCATAACTATTATCAATATAAGCAAGTGCAGAACACTTATTTATATCGCTTGGATCAGCTGTGAAATTGTTGTTGTATTCCTTATTGTAAATACCTTCAGTAAACAGATATGCCTGCATAAGTTTTGATTCATTGTCATTTGCATCATTTAAAAATACATCACCCTCGACATATTTCAAATTAAAATAATAAACATCACCAGGTTGTGCATTTTCAGGGATACGGAATTTTAATGTAGATAACACTCCATCCGATCCATAGTTATGATAACCACTATTCACAACTTAAGAAAAAGTCAAAAATAAATTATCACTAAGCACAGCCATAGAACAGCACATAATTGGGGTAGATATACTTTAGCAGATTAAGAATCAACTTAATGTACCATAGTTTCTAAACAAAACACCTGTACATAATCTCCTTAAGTTGTGGATAGTGCAAATAAAATATACCCTTACCGCCCCAAAATATTTAAGGGTACGGTAAGGGTATAAGACTTTTGTAATTTCATAAAGGCAAAAAGATAACCTCGATTTTTTGGCTATAAATCGAGGTTTGTTTGTCAATACGTGACGAAATTGATCACCACCGCAAATCACGATTCTACGAGGTTTTTCAAGCATCTCATTGCTTGGAGAGCTTATTTTTTAACGGTAACGACTTTGAGACTTATCATACTGATACGTTTTGTGTAGAGAACATATCTTTTAATAAACTTCGCTTTCAGCAATTTTTCTATCATGTTCCGATTCGTTCAAATGATGTCGACTTATGATATTGAAAATTTTTGAAGTTTTGGGATATCGTACCGCAAACCTCTTACTCAGTTCTCCATATTTTTGGGCTAACAAGTATTCGTCCTTACCACCAGTTAAGGTATAAACGCCACGCCCATAAATGATAGATGAAGCAAAAGAATTAATTAGTTCCTCGTTTCCAATTTCCTCAATCTTATTTCTGATTATTTCGTGAGGAAAAGTATCATCAGTATCTGAAGGAGAACAAGCAAAAAGTTTGCCAAGTTGTTTATACAGCAGAAAACTCTGTCCTTGATTTTCTAATCTATTTCTAAATACTCTTATCCACTCATTCAAAACATCTATATCAACAGAACCATTTTCTTCACCTGGACAAAATTTAATATCTCCTTCTAATCTGAAAAAGAACCTTAACCTATCAGTTTCTATTTCATCATCTGAACTTCCATCGTCTTTTTTGTAAACCAAAGAGATAATATCCGCAAGCAGATTAGCATTACGCTTGAACAAATAATGACAACACTTCATATTATCCCACCCGATAATGCTATACAACCGCAATTCGAGTTCTAATAAAGCGGGATGATTTTCAAAATCAGAACCAATTCTTTGATAAACTGTAGAAAGCAGCTCTTTTATTAAATAACTCATATTATTTCCAATTTCAACTTTTTCCTCAATCATTTTTTGAGTGGATTTTGAAATAATGGAAATAATTTCTTCGGTATTTAGCATATCCTTTTGAGAGCGCGTAATACGATAAAGTTCATGCCAGTTTTTGTATTTCAAAAGATTTTCAATAACCTCAATAAGCAAAGCTTTACTATCAATTTTAAATCTTATAAATCCTTGCCAATAGATTCGTGTAGCATAATCTGGTAATTCTTTAATGAGTGATTTTGTTTTTTCATCGTATGGTAAAGTTGATATAAATGCAACATAGAATCCATCTGCAAAATGATCTTTTTTTAAGTATTCTATCGCCTGATATACTTCTGAAAAATCTGAATTTGAACAGCTGTAAACATAATCAATTGCTATTTGAGGGATATTGGTAGAACAAATGATAGTATCAAGTACTTTTTCATCATAATTTCCTTCACAATAGTATTTTGAAATAGCAGAACCTATATTCCAATAGGATTCTATCTTTCTTAATCCTAAAAAGTGTCCTAAATCTATACTTTCCGCTTTGAATCTTTCTATTTCAGAAACAACAACTGATTTGATTGCATTTTTGTTTCGGTGATAGCAATCATCTTCAGAATCATACAAAACAGGGTTTAAAATTGGAATTTCTCCAGATCCTATCAAATACAGGAAATCGTATGCCTGATCTTCGAATGAGATTCCTAAGCAAATTTTTTCAATTTTTGAAATCCTTTCGGGTGGCGCTGCCCATTTGGAGTTTGCAAAATGTCTATGTTTATATATAATCTTTCTTAATGTAGTTTTTATTTGTTCTTTATCAGAATCGCCAAGTTTTGTGATAGCTGTTGTTATCTCATTCTGTATAGCGGTAAACAATTCGTCAGTACAATTAGGTAGCAAATCTAAAAGTTTGATATGTTTTTCGAGATTGCCGTTAATCTCAGAAATAAGAATTTGAGTATATGAAACATAAAAATGGATCAAATCCTCAGTTGTATATTGAATAACATTATCTGTTTTTCTGTATGTGAAACTTGAATTGCAAAAAACTGAGGTATTTTTACCAATCTCATTATAAAGGACATCCCAAAAGAATGGGTATTTCTCTACTCCCATCTTGGCAAGTTCGATTTTATCTTCAATCTCCAACGCAGATACATTATACCATGTGCAAAAAACTTTAGCTAAATCATCTCGAGGATTATTGCCGGTAGAGCATTTGTCGATTTTATCTCCAAGTTCAAATAGTATTCTTACTGCTCTGACTGCATAATCCTTACATGACAACAAACGCTCTAAGCACCATAAGATATTAGTGTAATAGTGTCGCCCCATCAAAATATCTGACTTTTCAGCAGTGAATAAATCGAGTAATCCTGTATGATTATCAACATTATTTTCAAAGCAATCAATTACTACATCAGGTGCTGCTTCACATAGAGATTCAATAAACTGAGATATATAAGCCCAATCCATAAGAGAGTGAATCATTTTTAGTAAGTCTCTTACGAAATTAGAAATAGCACTTTGATAATTAGCGTATAACGCAAGAAGAATCAATGTGCGTGTCATTCCTGATTTGATTGAATAGCTATACTTGGATTTTTTGAATGCGGACAAATAGAAATGTCTATCAAATGGTTCGTCAAATATAGGATCACGTTCAGAAACCACTGTTTTTGTAACATCAAGAAATTCCTTGATGATTGGCAAATCAACTAAATTTCTATGAGAACAAATAGCTAAAAAAGGATCTGCTAATTCATAAATTATATTGTCAGACATACTGCGCTTTCGAACAACAAATGCATCTTCATCACCAATGTATTCAGCTAAATAAGAAATGAATTGATCATAACTATCGCCATAAATTTTTTCAATTATAGATTTATCTCCGTCAGACTCAGTCCATTTTCCCAATAATGTTGCCACAATAACAGCCTTATCATTATCTTTTTCCCAACATGGATGATTTATTATACCGGTAAATAATTCAATCTTTATATAATAGTATAATCCATGTGTCTTCTGTAACAATTTGTAAGGATCATCATATCCACTTTCTCGCAGTTTATTTGAAAGAAAACTAATTGTGCGTTGTGGAATCCTAAGAGCATTGGGACTATTATCCTCTTTCTGTATAAAAAGTATAGTATTATTTTCAATTACTGGAATTTCGTCAGCTTGAAAATCAGGTATCAGAATACAGTTTGAAAGATGCTTAGCTGCTTTTTCCCAGTTTTCTTTTGATTTTATGACATATACCAGTTTATGAGGGCACAGCTTATGGAGCAAATTAAGTATACAATACTTTCCTTCTTCAACAGATAAGGAGGATAGATGAATGACATCTGATACATCGAGTTTTTCTCGAAAATCCTTAACAAATCTTTCATTATCTATCTCAAAATAAGACTCATTAAGTATATTATTCGTATTTTTACTGATATAATTGAAACTTTGCTCAATAGTAGAAACTTTTGCTTCATCAAGCAAAGTGTCGAGTTGATATTCAAGATATTCTTTAATGCTTGCCATCTTTTCAACGTTTAATGCCGAAATCACTTTAATTAAGGAATTAACAGTATAAATATCACTATTTTTTGAAAAAGAGAATTCCCCACCAATATCATTAGTAAAATCAGCTTTGTAAGTGTGCGAACGCACAATTACAACAACGATCAAACGTTTATATTTCTCGTAAAGCTTGTTCTTACGATATTTTTTTAGCGTAGTACGGATTTTTTCAGCAGAAGAATTTGAAGTAACCTGAACTGCTATTTTACCATTAGTATCATACAAATCAATAGCTGTAGCATTCTTTTCTTCAGTGTTTAGATTTTTAAGATCACAATCAAACACTTGGTTGAGAAGCGGTATGAAAAAATATTCACATGAAATGTTAATGTCATAGTAGTTAAGAGTGTTCCTTGATTGCACCATGTCACATAATTTGTACAGTAGGTCACTACACGATTTAATCAATTCTTCTTGTTTCATACTACTCCTGGTTATTAAGCAATTCCAACTGTTTTCTTCGTATTTCTTTTCTTTTCGATTGAGCTATCGGTAAAATAATGTGATTTGACATTTCAACAGATTCGTATGTACATTTACGAACATGAATTGGGTTAATTAAATAACTCTTATGAATAAGAAGAAAATCATATTTATTTAATTTCAGATATATATTTTCTAAAGAACCATAAAATTTATCTTCTTTACTGCCATAATATATTACGATTTCTCTTTTATGATTTTCAAAATATAAAATGTCCTTTATTGGCACTTTAAACGTGTCATGTCCGATTTTATAAGCGAAAGCCTCTGCTTTTAAATTCAGTTTTCGTATAAGTTTTAAAAATGCCTTTTCAATTTTTTCTTTACTGAGAGGTTTTGGTAGAAAATGAACAGGGTCATAATCAAAAACCTCAATGGCATATTGTGTATTACCGGATATATAAACAAATTGAGTTGCCTCATTTCCCATAGTATCACGAATAATTCTGCTGACATCTATTCCGGATAAATTTTTCATTATAATATCAAGAAAAATCACATCATAAAAGGTTTCTTTGATTGTTTTAATTAAATCTTCTCCGCTGTAAAATACATCTGCTTCAATTGAAATACCATATTCTTTTGATAAATCCAGTAAACACTTTTCAACATACGAACAGATATTGTTTTCATCATCCACAATAGCAATCCTAATCATAAAAATCACCTCATAACTAATATAATATAGCCCTGAGCAAAACGCCGAAAGTGGCAAAAAAGCGGGAAAACAGAGCAATTTTTTTGAAAATATCACTATAAAATATAGAAACAGCCAGCCCGATATGGTATAATAATATTGGAAAGAAAATACGAAAGGGGCTGGCT
>JAZSPM010000151.1:0-35875 GCA_045537455.1 Candidatus Ornithomonoglobus sp.
AATTGTAGGACGCAACTCAATTATACAGCAAAAAGGAGGTTATTGCTATATTTTTATGCAAAAATATTCAAAAACCTCGAAAAATTAAGGTTTTAACGATAGTTAAAATATATAAAATGGGGTGTCAACTTGACACTACCAATACAGCCATGGAGGTGCAATTATGGAAAAGTTATCACAATTAGAGACGCCTGTTCTTGCAGGTGTTGTAAGAGAAAAAACAGTAAAGGCTGCAACAGCCGAAATTAAAAATTGTATGTACGACGGAGCAGGAATGATTGATTTACATATGTCATGCCTTGAAAGCATGGATATAGATTCTTTAAAATCTGTCATCAGTGCGTCAAAGCTGCCGATTCTTGCTTTGAATTATAATAAAAATTACTACTGGCAGGACTGCGGATTTTCAGAAGAAGAAAGAGCAGAGAGCTTTTTAAGAGCCGTCGAAGCAGGTGCCGCGGGAATTGATATGCAGGGCTATACATTCGATGCAAAATCAAAAACCGAATTCTGCGGCGATGATAAATATTCCTTCACAAAAGGAAATCCCAAAGAAATTGTTACCGATGACGCTGTTATATCAAAGCAATGCGAGCTGATAGAAAAGGTTCATTCAATGGATGCAGAGGTTTTGTTATCATGTCATCCGGGAATATCAATGAACTGTGAGCAGGTTGTGGATTTAGCTTTGTTTTTGGAAAAGCGTAATCCTGATATCATAAAAATCGTAACCTGTGCGTCTAACGAGGACGACTTAATAGAAAGCATAAAAACTATGTCGGTACTAAAAAAAGAAGTTAAAACTGCCGTCAGCTATCACGCAAACGGAGCAGCAGGAAGCTTATCAAGAATTATAAATCCGATACTTGGCGGACACATGATTTTCTGCGTTGACCACTATAACGAAGGCAGTACAATGGAACAGCTTGATTTAAAAACAGTCAGAGCTGTAATTGATAACATGAAAAAAATCAAATAAAAAGGAGCAGAATTATGAAAAGAAAACAAATATTATTTACAGAAGTAGGCAAAGCAGAGCTTTTAGAGGTTGATTTACCTGAGCTTCAAAGCAATGAGATTCTTGCAAGAACAGAATACACTGTTGTAAGCGGAGGTACAGAGCGAGCAAACCTTTTGGGAATGAATAATATCTCACCTTACTTTCCAAAGAGATTAGGCTACTGCGGAATAGGTACTGCTATAAAGGTAGGCTGTGATGTTAAAAACATAAAGGAAGGCGACCGCGTTCTTATATATCACGGTTATCATTCGGATTACAACATCCGCCCTGAAGAAGAAATTACAAAGGTAGAAAACGACGATATCTCATCACTTGAAGCGGCATTTGTTATAATTGCTTCAATGGGCTTGGGCGGTGTAAGAAAGCTTGAGCTTGAATTAGGTGAATCTGCAATGGTCATGGGACAGGGCTTGCTTGGAATATTTGCAACTCAGTTTTGCAGATTAAGCGGTGCCAATCCCGTGATTGCGGCCGACTTAAATGAAGAAAGAAGAAATCTTGCTTTACAGCTTGGTGCAGATTATGCATTCGACCCATCAGATAAGGATTTTGTTGAAAAAGTAAGAGAAGTAACAAAAGGCAAAGGCGTAAACGGCTGCGTTGAAGTGACAGGAATCTCTGCGGCTATGAAGCAGGCACTTGAGTGCGCATCATGGCAAGGCAGAATATCATTACTTGGCTGTACAAGAGTTTCTGACTGCGCAGTAGATTATTACAGCCAAGTACACCGTCCGGGAATAAAGCTTATAGGTGCGCATAATTTTGTACGTCCTAAAGTCGAATCCTATCCGCATCACTGGACACATCATGATGACTGCCGTGCAATACTTGATATGATTTCATCAAAGCGTATTCAGGTTGAGCCGATAATTTCAAGAATATGCAAGCCGGACGAAGCTCCGCAGGTTTATAAAGAGCTTGCAGAAAATAATGCAACATTCCCATTAGGAACAGTATTTGATTGGAGAGATTAAGTCTGAATAAAATTGCCCATATCACCACCTTCAAAGACTTGAAGTATAAACATACGTCGGCGTCTTTTCAGGCGGCAATCTGAACAAATTTCTTTCGACTTTGTATTTGTAAAAGGAGATAAATAATGAGAAAAATTAAAATAGGACAAATCGGTATCGGTCATAATCACGGTGAAGCCAAGATGCTTGCAGTACGCAAATTTCCTGAGCTGTTTGAGATTGTAGGTTATGCTGAGGAAAACGAAAGATGGATTGAAAAAAGAGGAGAATTTGCAGGTTATAAGGATTTAAAAAGAATGTCGGTTGACGAGCTGATTAAAGAATGTGATGCAATCCTTGTAGAATCTGACGTATGGGATTTAACCAAATACGCGAAAATGTGTATTGATGCAGGAAAGCACATTCATATGGATAAGCCTGCAAGCGGAACACTTGAAGAATACAAAGCAGTTCTTGACGGTGCAAAAGAAAAAAACCTTGTAGTACAGCTCGGTTATATGTACCGCTACAATCCTGCAGTTTTAAAATGTCTTGAGCATATTAAAAACGGGGATTTGGGAGAAATCTACTCCATAAATGCAGAGATGAGTACATATCATTCTGTTCCGTATAAGCAATGGCTGACCAATTTTAAAGGCGGAATTATGTACATCCTCGGAAGTCACCTGATTGACCTTATAGTATACATTTTAGGAGAACCTAAAAAAATCACATCATTCCTGAAGCACACAAAGCTTGACAGTGTTGATTTCGAGGACAACAATCTTGCGGTTCTTGAATATGAAAAAGCACTGGCAAGAGTGTTTGTTTCGTCAGTGGAGGTAAACGGTTGGGGCAGACGTGGACTTATGGTATCGGGTAGTAAAGGAACGGTTAATATTATGCCAATAGAAAACAACTGCACAATGACATATGCTGACACAAAAATTTCAACTATGGCGTATGAGGATATGAAAGAATGTGTTGATGTAAAAGACACGCCAAAGGATTGCCGATACGATGATATGATGCAGGATTTTTATGATTATATCATTGGAACAAAAACAAATCCGTTTACATATAAGCATGATTATACGGTACAAAAGGTCATAAACGAAGTAGTAGGCGGTGTAGGATTTAATGGCAAAAATATCGACTAAATTGGGGAGGAATTTGTAATGAAACGTTTTGAAGGAAAAACGGTAATGGTAACGGGCGCAGGCAAAAATATAGGCAGAGAAATTGCTCTTGATTTTGCCAGAGAAGGTGCTAATATAGTTGTATGCGACTATAATGAGGAAAACGCAAAAAATACAGCTGCAGATATTGAAGCTTTAGGCGTATCTGCAACATTAGCTGTCTGCGATGTAAGAGACAGAAAAAAGATTTTTGAGTATACAAACGAAGCAATAAAAAAATTCGGCAAAATAGATGTTCTTGTTAATAATGCAGGAGGCAGTGCTGCACTTTTAAATAAGCTTACACGATTTGTAGATGCAGAACCCGAAACTTTGGATTTTGTTGTTGACACTAACCTAAAGGGAACTTTTCACTGTACACAAGCTGTTTTAAAATCAATGATTAAAAATAAATACGGTAAAATAATTAATATATCCTCTATTGCAGCCGTATGCGGACTTTATGACAGAGTTGACTATGCTGCTGCAAAAGCAGGAATGATTGGTATGACAAAAGCTCTTGCTATGGAAGTCGGAGAATATGACATATGTGTAAACTGTGTATCTCCCGGTGCTATAGGACGAAACGGGGCTAAATACGGACACATGACATTCATGGGCGAAGACGGCAGAACCGGAGAGCCAAAGGATATTTCCGATACAGTCCTTTTCCTTGCATCTCAGGACTACATAACAGGACAAAACTTTATTGTAGACGGTGGAAGAACATTAGGTCCGGGTTCAAGGTAATACTTTAAAAACGGAGAAAATCAATATGGCAAGAATACTTATAAAAAACGGAAAAGTATGGGATGGAGAAAAGTTTTTCTATGCTGATGTTTTATCAGATAATGGCTTGATACAGTCAATCGCTCCTAATATAAACGAAGCTGCAGAATATGTATATGATGCAAAGGACAAAATTGTTTCGGCAGGACTTGTAGATATTCACACTCATATGCTTGGCGTTTTTGGTATTAATGCGGAAATGAGCTGTATTCCGTTTGGAGTAACATCCGCCGCAGATGCCTCTGCCGTGCCTGACAGCATAGATAAATACAATAATTATCTTGTAAAAAACAAGGTTTTTGCATCTGCTGAATTTAAAAATAATAAAATAAAATATGATAATACCATAAAAATACTTGAATATTACAAAGAAAAAGCTATAGGAATTAAAGCTTACTTTGATACAACCATTTCCGACATTAAGGACATTGAGCCTTTAAAAGAAATTTGCGATTATGCAAAAAACAATAATCTGATTGTAATGGTTCATTCCTCAAATTCGCCTGTAAAAATGTCAGAAATCGTTTCTGTATTAAATAAAGGCGACATATTAACCCATACATATCACGGAGGTCTTAACAATGCCTCGGAGAATGATTACGAAGCCTTAAAGCTTGCAAAAGAAAAAGGAATTATTACAGATGCAGGATTTGCAGGAAATGTACATACGGATTTTGGGGTATTTAAAAATGCAATAAAAAATGGATTTATTCCCGACACAATAAGCACAGACATAACAAAATTCAGTGCATATAAAAGAGGCGGTAAGTACGGAATGACCATGTGCATGGGAATAGCAGAATCACTCGGAATGACAAAAGAAGATATTTTTCGTTCAATAACCTCATCACCCGCAAAGGCTTTGAGAAAAGAAAATGAATGGGGATATTTAAAAACAGGAAGATGTGCAGATATTGCTGTGTTTGATTATTCAGATTCGCCGTTTTCTCTTACGGATAAACGTGGAAATACAGTATCAGAACAAAAATGCTATAATTGTGTTCTTTGTATTTGCAACGGTGAAATTGTTTATAAATATTAAATATATTAGAGAAAGGATAAAAAAATCATGGAAAACAAAACGGCATTTATTACAGGTGCAGGAGGATATATAGGCGGTGAAACTGCTGTTACTCTTGCAAAATCAGGAATTAACGTGGCTGTATGCGACATAAATGAAGATGCAATTCAAAAGACAGTAGACAGCATAACTGCTATTGGCGGTACTGCAAAGGGATATGTTATTGATGTAACTGATTCAAAAGATGTCGATAAAGTTGTGAATGAAATTGTAAAGGACTTCGGCAGTCTTGACATTATGGTACATATCGCAGGAGGAAGTGCAAGAATAGCAGGTCCTGATGCAAAGTATGCTCCTCTTGTTGAACAGGAGGATTACGTAATTGACAGAGTGTTAAAAGTAAATCTTTACGGTGCATTCTGGGCGAGCAGAGCCGCAGCGAGAGTTATGATTAAACAGGGCACAGGCGGAAAAATCATAAACTTTTCATCAGCAGTCGGCTTAAACGGTCTTGCAAATTGCTGTGACTACGCTGCCTCAAAGGGCGGTATTATATCGCTTACAAAGGCACTTGCAAAGGAGCTTGGACCTCATAAAATCAATGTTAATTCAGTTGCTCCCGGAGTTGTTATGCGACCCGAAGAAAACGGTGGAAGCGACAGAGCATTAAAAACAAATCTGCTCGGTGAAAAATGCGATGCTTCAGATATTGCAAACCTTGTTGAATTTTTAGTATCTGACAAAGCAAAATTCATAACAGGTCAGACTTATGTATGCGATGGCGGAAGAACATTATCTATGAAAGGAACGGATTAATTTATGAAAGCATTATTGGTAAAAGACGAAACTCTTGTGTTGTCAGAGGTTGAAATGCCTGTGGCAAAGGATAACGAAATATTAATTGAAGTATATGCGGCAGCTCTTAATCGTGCAGATATACTCCAAAGAAAAGGTACATATCCGTCACCTAAAGGCTGGCCAGAATGGCCCGGGCTTGAGGTTGCCGGAAAGGTCAAGGCAATGGGAGCAACAGCCGAAAAGGAAAGTAATTTTAAAATAGGCGATGACGTATGTGCATTACTTGGTGGCGGCGGATATGCAGAATATGTATGTGCTCCTTACGGAATGGTTATGCCAATTCCCAAAGGCTTAACCTACGAGCAGGCTTCATCACTACCCGAAGCATATGCAACATCTTATCTGAATTTATTCTATGAAGGTCACTTAAAATCAGGTCAGACTGCATTTATACCGGCAGGTGCAAGCGGTCTTGCAAGCGTTGCAATCCCTATGGCAAAGGCTTTTGGTGCAAGAGTAATAACATCGGTTTTATCTGACGAAATTGCCCAAAACATACAGCATCTTGGTGCAGATATAATTATTAACTCAACTAAAGAGGATGTTGCCGAAATTCTGAAGCAAGAGGAAGTAAACGGTAATCCTGTAAATATGTCTATGGACTGCCTGTGTGGAGAAACTCTCGGCAAAAGTCTACCTTATATGGCAGAGGGCGGATACTGGGTTGTTATTTCAACTCTTGCCGGCATTGAAACAAACATACAGCTAAGACCTCTTTTAACAAAGGGACTTCACTTAGTTGGAAGTATGCTGAGAAAGCGTTCATCAGAAGAAAAATCAGCTTTACTTAATGAGCTTGTTGAAAAGGTATGGCCAAAGCTTGAAAGCGGCGAGATAAAACCTTCTATATACAAGGTTCTGCCGTTTGAACAGGCAAATGAAGCTCAGGCTATACTTGAACGTGGTGAAAGCATTGGAAAAGTGGTTCTGAAAATTAAATAATTTTAAAGGCAGGAATTTTTACATTCCTGCCTTTATTTTTACACCATATTAGAATATCCCATCAGATATTCATCAACCTCTCTTGCACAGTCACGCCCTTCTCTGATTGCCCAGACAACAAGAGACTGACCTCTGTGCATATCTCCTGCAGTGAAAATGTTTTCTATATTGGTTCTGAATTTATTGTCGGATGTTTTTACATTCTGCCTTTCCGTAAGCTCTACCCCATAGCTTTTGGCAATGTGTGTATCACACCCCACAAACCCTGCCGCAATTATAAGAATATCACAGTCAAGAAGTTTTTGGGAATCTGCAAGCTCTGTAAGCTTACGGTTTTCATCAAATTCAACCTTTACGGTTTTTACTGCTTTTATTTTGTTATTTTCATCTTTTATAATTTCCTTTACTGTAGTATTATAAACACGAGGGTCTTTTCCGAATACCGCTATCGCTTCCTCCTGACCGTAATCTGTTTTTTTAACAAGCGGCCATTCAGGCCATGGATTAGAAGGTAGACGTTCAAGGCTTGGCTCGCTCATGATTTCAAGCTGAACAACGCTTTTACAGCCATGACGGACTACCGTCCCGACACAGTCATTACCGGTATCACCTCCGCCGACAACAATAACATTTTTCTCCTTCGGGTCAATATAATTTTTATCCCAGAATTTGCTGTCAAGAAGGCTCTTTGTGTTTGCAGTAAGAAAATCAAGTGCGAAATAAATACCGTCAGTGTTCTTTCTGTTCTTTGCAGTTATATCACGTGGGATTTCAGCACCACAGCAAAGAACAACAGCATCAAACTCTTTTAGAATTTCCTTTGCATTTTTTGCACCGTCTGTATTAAATTTAAAATTAATTCCTTCCTCAAGCATTATATCTATACGTCTTTGAATAATATCTTTTTCAAGCTTCATATTGGGAATCCCGTACATAAGCAAGCCGCCGGCACGGTCATTTTTTTCAAATACAGTAACATTATGACCTCTTTTGTTAAGACGGTCTGCACACGCAAGCCCTGCAGGTCCTGAACCGATAACCGCAACTTTTTTATCTGTTCTGACTTTGGGAGGCATAGGTGTCACAAGTCCCTTTGCAAATCCGTTTTCTATAATATCAAGCTCATTGTCTTTAATCGTAACAGCTTCGCCGTTTATACCGCATACACACGCCGCTTCGCATGGTGCCGGACACACACGCCCCGTAAATTCAGGAAAGCTGTTTGTTTTTAAAAGTCGCAACAACGCCTGAGGATAATTCTCATTATACACCTCATCATTCCATTCGGGAATAAGATTATGAAGAGGACAGCCTGTTACGGAACCATTCAAAAACATACCTGACTGACAAAACGGTACACCGCAGTTCATACAGCGTGCCGCTTGCTCACGGCGATATTCCTTTGGTAAAGGCTTATGAAATTCATTAAAATTCTTTATTCTTTTTTCAGGAGTTTCCGAAGTGTTTTCATCTCTTTTAAATTCAATAAATCCTGTTATTTTCCCCATTTTCAATCAACTCCTTTTTAACGAATTTGCAAAAGCCTCATTTTCTGCTTCTTCACGAGTTTTACCCAATGCAGTTAATTCTGAAATATCTTTTAAAATTTTTATATAATCTCTTGGTACAAGCTTTTTGAATCTACATATATATTCATCAAAGCTATCAATTATCTTTTTTGCAAGCTCTGAGGAGGTTTCGCTGTAATGCTCTTTTATAAGCTGTTTTAATTTTTCAATATCCTCATTTTCACTCAAATCCTCAATGTCAACAAGCTCTTTATTTACATTCAGATATAAATCATGCTCAACGTCAAGAACGTATGCAATACCTCCGCTCATACCTGCCGCAAAATTTTTACCTGTTTTACCCAGAACAACAACCGTACCGCCTGTCATATACTCACAGCCGTGGTCGCCCACGCCTTCAACAACAGCCTCCGCCCCTGAGTTTCTTACACAAAATCTTTCGCCGGCAATACCGTTTATAAATGCTTTACCGCTTGTTGCACCGTACAGTGCCACATTTCCGATAATTACGTTTTCTTCGGCTTTAAATTGGCTTTCCTTTGGCGGATAAACCACAAGCTTTCCGCCCGACAAGCCCTTTCCGAAATAATCGTTACTGTCGCCCTCAAGACGAAGTGTTAAGCCTTTTGGAATAAATGCTCCGAACGACTGACCTGCTCCGCCTTTGCAATTTACCGTAAAGGTATCATCCTTTAATGAAGTGCCGTATGATTTTGTAATTTCAGAGCCGAACAGAGTCCCTGTACTCCTGTCTGTACCCGAAACATCAATACTGATTTTACCGCCCTTTTTTATATCGAGCTGTTTTAAGATAACTGACATATCTACAGTAGCTTCAAGCTTAAAATCATAAATATCATTGGGGTTAAAATGTCTGTTTTCAGAGCTTGTATACGGATTGTGCAAAACACTTGACATATCAATCAATGAGGCTCTTTCGGTTACTGAGCATTCACGTACACGAAGCAAATCACTTCTTCCCACAAGCTCGTTGACTGTCCGTATACCAAGCCTTGCCATGATTTCACGAAGCTCCTGTGCAATAAAATACATGAAATTTATAATATGCTCAGGCTTTCCCGAAAAGTGCTTACGAAGCTCAGGATTCTGAGTTGCAATTCCTACAGGACACGTATCAAGATTGCATACTCGCATCATTATACAGCCCATTACAACAAGCGGTGCTGTTGCAAAGCCAAACTCCTCAGCCCCGAGCATACACGCTATTGCAACATCACGTCCGCTCATTAGCTTACCGTCAGTTTCAAGCACCACTTTAGACCTCAACCCATTCTGAATAAGCGTCTGATGCGTTTCTGCAAGCCCAAGCTCCCACGGTAAGCCTGCATTATGAATTGAGTTCCTCGGTGCCGCTCCCGTCCCTCCGTCATAGCCTGAAATCAAAATAACCTGTGCTCCTGCTTTTGCAACACCCGATGCAATAGTTCCCACTCCTGCCTCCGACACAAGCTTTACCGAAATTTTTGCATCTCGGTTTGCATTTTTTAAATCATATATAAGCTGTGCCAAGTCCTCAATCGAATAAATATCATGATGCGGAGGCGGCGAAATAAGCGATACTCCCGGCGTAGAATTACGTGTTTTTGCAATCCACGGATATACCTTTCTGCCCGGCAGATGACCTCCCTCGCCCGGCTTTGCTCCCTGTGCCATTTTTATCTGAATTTCAGAAGCATTAACAAGATATTCGCTCGTAACACCAAAACGCCCTGATGCGACCTGCTTAATAGCACTGCAATAAGGTGAGTGCAGTCTTTCGGGCAGTTCTCCTCCTTCGCCCGAATTTGACTTACCTCCGATTTTATTCATAGCAATCGCCATACACTCATGTGCCTCCTGAGAAATTGAGCCGTAGGACATTGCACCTGTTTTAAAGCGTTTTACTATCTCATCTGCACCTTCAACCTCATCAATCGGGATTTCGGTTGAGTTTTTAAAATCAAATTCAAGTAAGCCTCTTAATGTGTGAGGTTTTCTCTCATCATCCACCATTGCAGTGTATTCTTTGAATTTTTCATAATTATTTTCCCTTGTCGCCTGCTGTAATGTCACAATTATTTTAGGACTGTACAAATGGTCATCCTTATCAGCACCGCTTCTGAATTTAAAGCTCCCCGGTGAATCAAGCGTAGTATCAACGCCCAACCCTAATGGGTCAAACGCATGAGAATGTCTCCATTCAACACCCTCCTCAATTTCCTTTAAGCCTATACCTTCAACACGGCTTATTGTATTTGTAAAGTATTTGTCTATTACGTTTTTATTTATCCCTACCGCCTCAAAAATCTGAGCTGACTGATATGACTGCAATGTAGAAATACCCATTTTTGAAGCAATCTTCACTATTCCATGAAGTATCGCTGAGTTATAATCCTCTATCGCCGCGAAAATCTCCTTATCAAGTACGCCTTTGTTAACTATCTCCGCTATTGCTTCATGTGCAAGATACGGATTTATTGCACGTACTCCATAGCCCAACAGCACTGCAAAATGGTGAACGTCATGAGGCTCACCGCTTTCAAGAATAAGCGAAATATCAGTACGCTTTTTTGTTCTGATAAAATACTGCTCCAATGCACTTACTGCAAGCAAGGACGGTATCGGAACATGGTTTTCGTCTACACCTCTGTCGGATAAAATTATTATATTTGCACCGTTTTTATATGCCTTGTCACAGCTTACAAAAAGCCTTTCAACTGCACGTTCAAGCGGTGTGTTTTTGTAATATAAAAGCGAAATCGTTTCGACCTTAAAGCCGTCAAGATTTATATTTTTTATCTTCATAAGGTCAAGATTTGTAAGGATAGGATTATCAATTTTTATAACACGGCAGTTTTCGGGAGTTTCATCAAGCAAATTGCCGTCAGAACCAATATAAACCGAAGTATCTGTGACAATTTCCTCCCTGATTGCATCAATAGGCGGATTTGTAACCTGTGCAAACATCTGCTTAAAATAACTAAATAACGGCTGATGCTTTTCTGAAAGCACTGCAAGAGGAATATCTATTCCCATCGCCGCAGTTTTTTCAATTCCTGTCCCTGCCATATACATAACAGCATTTTTTAAGCTCTCGTATGAGTATCCGAACACCTTATATAACCGTCTCCGCTCCGACTGACTGTGTACAGGCGTTTTTTTATTCGGAACAGAAAGCTCAGAAAGCTTTGTAAGATTTTTGTCAAGCCATTCTCCATACGGTTTTCGGCGAGCATACTTTTCTTTTAGTTTATCATCATCAATAAGCTTACCCTTTACAGTATCAACAAGAAGCATTTTACCCGGCTTCAAGCGTGATTTTTTCACAATACGTTCAGGAGCAATGTCAAGCACTCCGACCTCGGATGAGAGTATCAGACGCTCATCATCGGTTATATAATACCTCGCCGGACGCAGTCCGTTTCTGTCAAGAGTTGCACCTGCAATATCTCCGTCAGAAAACAAAATTGCCGCAGGCCCGTCCCACGGCTCCATCATTGTTGCGTAGTATCTGTATAAATCACGCTTTGTACGGCTCATGTTACTGTCATTACTCCACGGTTCAGGAACGGTAATCATCATCGCCAGCGGAAGCTCCACACCATTCATCATAAGAAACTCAACAGTATTGTCAAGCATTGCTGAATCCGAACCCAAAGGGTTAATAACCGGCAGAATTTTATCCATTTCATCCTCCATCAAAGGAGAAACAAGCTTATCTTCACGTGAAAGCATTCTGTCGGCATTGCCTCGAATTGTGTTTATTTCGCCATTATGGAGAATTATTCTGTTCGGATGTGCTCTTTCCCAGCTTGGATTTGTGTTGGTGGAAAATCTCGAATGAACAAGTGCGATTGCTGATTTATAGCCGTTTTGTAAATCAACATAAAATTCACGAAGCTGATTTACAAGGAACATTCCCTTATATACAATAGTCCTGCTCGATAAGGACACAACATAGGTGTTATCATTGCTTTGCTCAAAAATTCTTCTTATTACGTAAAGCTTTCTGTCAAAGTCAATGCCTGAGTCAATGTTTTCGGGCTTAGCTATAAAGCACTGAATAATTGCAGGCATACACTCAACCGCACGTTTGCCCAAAACATCAGGCTTTACCGGAACCTCTCGCCAACCTAAAAACTCTGCTCCCTCTTTTTGGCAGATTACCTCAAACATCTTTTTTGCCTGTCTGCATTTTAATGTATCCTGAGGAAAAAAGAACATTCCCACACCATATTCACGCTTGTTACCTATGTTAATATTTAATTTTTTAGCTTCATTTTTAAAAAAGCTGTGTGAAATCTGAAGCATTATTCCTACTCCGTCACCCGTTTCACCCTCGGCATCCTTGCCGGCTCTGTGTTCAAGCCTCTCAACAATTTTTAAAGCATCATTAACAACTCCGCTACTCTTTTCACCCTTTATACTTATAACCGCACCAATACCGCAGGCATCATGCTCAAAAATTTCGTTATACAATCCGTCCATTCGAGTCTCTCCTTATGATAATTTATTTCTATAAAAAGGTTTTGCAGATTTATATTTTTTTATTCTATGTACATTAAAAGATTGACCGAAGATAAAATATGTGATATAATATATATTGAATTTACATTGAAAGGAAAAACATAATGAAAAAGTTGTGTATATTTGATTTGGACGGAACTCTTACCGACACGATAACTGCAATATCGCATTTTGGCAATTATGCTTTGAAGGAAATTGGTTTAGAACCTATTGAAAAAGAGAAATATAAATATATGGCAGGCGACGGACGAGTTGCTCTTATTCACAGGGCATTGCAGCATCATGATGCTGATACCGATGAAAATTATGAAAATATGAGCCGCATATATGATAAAGCATACGAGGCTGACCCGATGTATAAAACCAATGCTTTTGACGGTATAAATGAGCTGCTTACCGAATTAAAGAAAAGGGACATTAAAATTGCAGTATGTTCAAACAAGCCTCATAATGTTGTATGTGATGTTATAAAAAAGGTATTCGGAGATATATTTGATG
The DNA here is from genome assembly GCA_045537455.1 of Candidatus Ornithomonoglobus sp. Classification (GTDB taxonomy): domain Bacteria; phylum Bacillota; class Clostridia; order UBA1381; family UBA1381; genus Ornithomonoglobus_A. Next base: position 13,317 of record JAZSPM010000151.1, read on the forward strand.
CTGTTAAGGGCATAGAGGACGGAGACAAAACAAAGCCGAACCCGGAAAATGCACTTAAAATAATGAACAGCTTGGGACTCAAAAAAGAGGCTTGTCTTTTTATAGGGGACACTAATGTTGATATACACACAGCTAAGAATGCAGGCATGGAAAGTGTTGGAGTTCTATGGGGCTTCAGAGATGAAAAAGAGCTGTCCGAAGCCGGTGCAGACCATATAATAAATCACCCTGCAGAAATTCTTGAATTTATTTAGGGACACTAAAATAAAAGGGGACACATAAATGGAAAGAAAAAGAGCATATAAAACTCTTGAATTCAATAAAATACTTGAACGGCTTTCAGGATATACAGAAAGCACAGAGGTAAAAAACAGAATACTTGCACTTGAACCCGTAAAGGAGCTTGACGAAGCAAGACGTTTACAGCGTGAAACAACCGAGGCTGTAATTACCATGCTAAAGCTCGGTGCTCCGTCAATATCGCTGTCTGTTGCAAATGTTCTCGGAGCAGTAAAGCGAACAGAAATGGGCGGAGTGCTTAATATAAAAGACTTACTTGATATTTCACGTCTTTTATATGTTGCAAGGAGAATGAAATCATACCTTGACGAAGCGGCTGATGAGTGTACAATCCTTCACGAAATCAAAGATCAGATTATAACAGCAAAAGCGTTGGAGGATAAAATAAATTCCTGTATTATTTCAGAGAATGAAATTGCAGATGATGCTTCACCTGAGCTTTCATCTATACGCCGTAAAATCAGAAGCCTTAACGGACGCATAAGAGAAACTCTTAACAATATGATTCATTCGGCACATTATAAAAAGTTTTTGCAGGACCCGATAGTAACAATGCGTTCCGACAGATTTGTTATTCCTGTAAAAAGCGAATACAAGGGCGAGGTTAACGGTATAGTGCATGATTCATCTGCAACAGGTGCAACGCTCTTTATTGAGCCTATGAGCGTAGTTCAGAGCAACAACGAAATTCGGGATTTAATGAACAAGGAACAGCTTGAAATTGAAAGAATTTTAGCTGAGCTAAGCGCGGAGGTTTCAGAAAGTTCGCATGCGATATTTGTTGCACAAAAGAGCGTAAACGAGCTTGATTTTATGTTCTGCAAAGGCAGAATGTCACTTGATATGGGCGGTAATGAGCCAAAGCTTAATAACGAAGGGCGTATAAATCTCAAAAAAGCACGCCATCCGTTTATTGATAAAGATAAGGTCGTTGCCAATGATATAGAGCTTGGCGGAAAATTTGATACACTTGTTGTAACAGGTGCAAATACAGGCGGTAAAACCGTAACGCTCAAAACAATAGGTCTGTTCTCTCTTATGGCGGCATCGGGACTGCATATAATTGCCGCAGACAACAGCGAGGCGGCTGTATTCGAAAATGTTTTTGCCGATATAGGTGATGAACAGTCAATAGAACAAAGCCTTTCCACCTTTTCATCTCACATGGTGAATATAGTAAAAATTTTAGATAACATCAGTATAAATTCACTTGCACTGTTTGACGAATTAGGTGCAGGAACGGACCCTACAGAGGGTGCCGCACTTGCAATTTCACTGATAGAGCATTTAAGAGCAAGAGGCGTAAAAACAGTTGTAACAACGCATTACAGCGAGCTGAAGCTTTTTGCACTTTCAACAGACGGAGTGGAGAATGCCTCTTGTGAATTTGACGTCGCAAGCTTACAGCCCACATATAAGCTTCTTATAGGAGTTCCGGGCAAATCCAATGCGTTTGCAATCTCAAGACGTCTTGGGCTTAATGAAGACGTGATTTCAAGGGCAAATGATATTTTATCGGACGAGGATATAAAATTTGAGGACGTAATAACCGACCTCGAACAAAACCGTGCAAAAGCACGTCAGGAGGCTGACGAGGTATCTCGCATGAAGCGTGAATTAAAGGAGCTTCGTAAAACTGTTGAGGACGACAGAATAAAGCTTAAGGAAAATAAAGCACGTATTATGGAAGAAGCACGTCGTGAAGCTAAAATCCTTATTATGGACGCAAAGGAAGAAGCAAATTCTATCATACGTGAGCTTGAAAAAATGCGTCAGCAGGGTACTGCGAACTTAAACGAGAAAACCGCAAAGGCAAGAGAAAAGCTAAAGCAAAAAGAGGACACTATCGACTCAGCAATGGCTCGTGCGGCAAAACCCAAAAAGACATTTTCAAATCCGCCAAAAGACTTAAAACCGGGTGCATTGGTTAAAATCGTGGACATGAATCAGGAGGCGACCGTATTAAATCCACCCGACAAAAACGGCAAGGTCAAGGTTCAGGCAGGTATCATAAAAATGGATGTGCATATTACCAATCTTAAAAAGCTTGATGAGTCACAGCAAACAAAAGAGCTTGCAGATAAATATGTTAAAACCACAAGGTCATTTGAGTCCAAAACGAAGAATGTATCAACCGAAGTTGACGTAAGAGGTCAGACCATGGAAGAAGCATGGGACAACGTCGATAAATTCCTCGATGACTGCTATCTTGCCGGGATATCGCCTGTGAATATAATTCACGGCAAGGGAACGGGCATTTTAAGACGTGGCATACAGGAGAGCCTTAAAAAACACCGATATGTGAAATCCTACCGAAGCGGACGTTTTGGCGAAGGCGAGGACGGTGTAACTATCGTCGAATTAAAATAGGAGAAAACACAAATGGCAAAAAAGAAACCAATTACAACCAATGCAATCCGTATGATTGCCGCCGCAAAGCTTCCGTATGAGCTTTTGGAATATGAAGTGTCAGGCGGTGTCGGCGAGCATTTCGGAGAACAGATTGCCGAAGCAATCGGAATGCCAAAGGAGCAGTTTTTCAAGACACTTGTTGCAAAGGGCGAACGCACAGGAATAATGGTCATGTGTGTTCCATGCGACTGCGAAGTTGATTTAAAGAAAATTGCAAAGGAAGCAGGCGATAAAAAGGTCGAGATGATACACGTTAAAGATTTGCTTGGACTGACGGGCTATATAAGAGGCTCGGTATCGCCGATTGGCATGAAAAAGAAATATCCGACATACATTCACGAAAGTGCTTTACAGCTTGATAAGATAATTATATCGGGCGGTGTCTGCGGTGCGGCAGTTATGATGTCACCCGAAGATGTGCAGAAAATCACAAATTGCGAATTTGTAGATATAGTATAAGAAGGAGAAATAAACATGAACATATTCAAACCTGCGGATATTCTAATCCCCAAAAATATTGACTTTTCAAAATGGAGTGTGGTTGCGTGTGACCAGTATACGTCACAGCCTGATTACTGGAATGCGGCAAAGAAAAATGCGGACGGCTCACCGTCAACACTTAACATTATCTTCCCTGAAATTTATTTGAATGATAATGACGGTGACGAAAGAATAAAAAATATTAATGCTGAAATGCAAAAATATATTGATGCAAATATTTTTGAAGAGCTGAAAAACAGCTTTGTTCTTGTTGAGCGTATGCAGTCAAACGGTAAAATCCGAAAGGGTATTATAGGCTGTATGGATTTGGAGGAATACGATTTTTCAAAGGGCTCACAATCAAAAATCAGAGCTACCGAGGGAACAATCCTATCACGTATACCACCAAGACAAAAAATCAGAATAAACGCACCGCTTGAGCTTCCCCACATACTTATGCTTATAGATGACAGAGACTTCAGCGTTATAGAGCCTGTCAGTGCAAAAAAGGAAAGCTTCAGAAAGCTCTATGATTTTGATTTAATGCTTGACGGTGGTCATATTGAGGGTTATCTGATTAGTGAGAATATACAAAATGATATTCTGACTGCTCTTGATAAGCTAAATGATGAGCAATCATTTAACGAAAAGTACGGTGTAACCGACAAGGGCATTTTGTTGTTTGCAGCAGGCGACGGAAACCACTCACTTGCTACAGCAAAAACCTGTTGGGAGGAAATTAAGAAAAATTTAACTGACGAAGAAAAAGAAAATCATCCTGCAAGATATGCTCTTGTTGAGCTTAATAATATCCATGATGATGCTCTTGAGTTTGAGCCGATTCAGCGTGTTCTGTTTGATGTTGATTCCGAAAAGCTTTTAAACGGTCTTTTGGATTATTACGAGGGGGCTTCACTTGAAAATAACGGTGGTCAGGAGATACGCTTTACTTATCAGGGTAAAGAGGGTGCTGTTTATGTAAAAAATGCACCGAGTAATTTGCCTGTAGGAACACTTCAAAAATATCTTGATGAGTATCTTGACAAAAACGGTGGCGAAATAGACTATATCCATGGCGACGATGTTGTAAGAGATTTAACCAAGACCGAAAACACAATCGGTTTTATGGTAGACAGAATGGAAAAGAACGATTTGTTTACAACAGTTATCAAAGACGGTGCATTGCCGAGAAAAACCTTCTCAATGGGTGAAGCTTGCGACAAACGATTCTATTTAGAATGTAAAAAGATAAAATAATGTTCTTGACAAATCCCAATTATTATGATAAACTTTTAGTTAGAATAGACTAACTGAAGGAGTGATATTATGGGATCAGTATTAGTAATAATAGTATTAGTGCTTGTTTTAGGTGCTGTTATATTTAATATGATAAAAAATAAAAAGCAGGGCAAAGGCGGATGCAGCTGCGGTTGTGGCGGCTGCGGAATGTCCGATATTTGCCACGGTAAACAGGAGGAAGAATGAATAAGCATTCTCAATTACAGCAGTTTTTAATGAATCTGCCGGATTTTGTTTATGATTATATTGAAATTGCATACACAGGCGAAAGTATAAATACACAAATCGGCTATAGTATTGATATAAAGATTTTTCTTGAATATTTAAAGCGTTTTAAATTCAAAGAAATACAAAGTCTTGAGGAATTTACACCTGAGCATATGGAGCAGATTTCAATACGTGACCTGAATGCTTTTAGTGCATATCTGAGGGAATATCAGTCAGAAGTAGTAAGTACAACAGGACGTGTGTTTAAACAAACACGCCGAAACAGTTCATTCGGTATAAACCGAAAGCTGTCAGGAATACGCGGACTGTTTTCATATCTTTATAAAAATGATTTAATTTCCCGAAACGAAACCGAAAAGCTGGATTTTAAAAAGCTGCATCAGAAAATGAAGAAACCGCTTACGACTCAGGAAACAATGCGTCTTATTGACGTAATATACGACGGCGAAAAATATTACGAAGGACGTGAGCTTTCAGAATATTTAAGAAGAAAAAAACGTGATGTTGCACTGTTTACTACATATCTTGGCACCGGCTGCCGTGTAAGCGAGCTTATTAATCTTAATCTTGATGATATAGATTTTGACACTTCTTCATTTATTGTAACACGAAAAGGCGGAGAACAACAGGAAATTTTCATGCCTGTTCAGGTAGAAAACGAGCTTTTTGACTATATGCAGGAACGTGAGAAAATGGAAAACCTGAAAGACCCTCAGGCATTATTTATAAGCCGTCAGGGAAAACGTCTTACTGTTTCAAGTGTAGAAAGTGTTCTGAAAAAATACTGTGCCACAGTCGGAATAACACATCCCGACAAAATACGTCCGCACGCATTGCGACGTACCTTTGCCTGTAATCTGCTTGCAGATGGAGTAGACATAAAAATGGTTGCGGAGCTTATGGGGCATAAAAATATTGACGTAACACACAGATATTATGCACAGTATGCAGAAAAACGCAGAAAAGAAATTATGCGAAGCTTTGAGCTTGTAGACGAAAAAAGAGATTTATGATTATCATAAATCTCTTTTAATATGCCTTTATTCTTTTGGTGTGATTGATACAAGGAATCTTCCGCCGTCCCAACCGACATCACAGCCTAAGCCCTCTGCAACGGCTCTTGCAGGAACAAGTGTTCTGTCAGATAACAAAATAGGTACAGTATCAAGCTCAACAGCATTGTTGTTTACATACATCTTTTTCTGTCCCAAAGAAAGCTTAACAACTCTGTTGCCCTTTATTCCCGTGGCGGTCTTAGTATCATTATCCCATGTTACTTCCGCACCAAGTGCTTCAAATATTTTTCTCATAGGAACCATAGTTCTGTCGTTGTATATAATCGGCTCCTGATCAAATTCAACAGGTCTTCCTGATACTTCAACGGATATTTTATTACCCGGATTATTTATATTAACAGCCGTTTCGGTAATCTGCTTCTTTCCGTTTATATACGTAGCCACAGCCTTTAATGTATGACTACCCGAAAAATCCTTTGCATTTACATACACCGTATACGGAATCTCTTTTGACATACCAACAAATTTATCATCAATGTAATATGCAATGCTTTCAGTATCGGTATCATACATATGCGAATAGCTTGACAATCTGAATACATTGCCTACATTTAAACCATCTTTTACTTCCCTGTAGCAGAAATTTATATCATTGTTATAGCTGTCCTGAATAAATCTTTCACTCTTAACCAATTTCAGATATTCATTCATTACGGAAGCATTATCTACCAAGCTAAAATCATTATTTTCATTAAAGCTTGTATCGTACTTATCAAAATACGCAATAAGCTTTATCTGTGGATATACCATAGGCAGATATAAATAATATTCCCTCAGTCTGTGAATTGCAAAATCTGTTGAATCCTCATGAAGCTTAGGCAAGGTATGACCGCAGCCTGATTCCGAAAGCATAATAGGCTTTCTGTCCCCGAATTTTTCAACAAGATCCCTTACTGCAACCACCGGTTCTGAATTAATACCCGACTTAAATACAATTTCATATTCCTCCGGCTGATTTTTATCACCCTTAAAATATTTTTGTGCATATGATGACATTCCAACCCAATCAACATATTCATCACCCGGGTAATAGTCTTCTACTTCTATATCCCAATTTGATACCTGATTAGGACTCCATACCATTGCAACATTTGAATTTCTTGTCCTGAAAAATTGCGACACATAACGGAAAGCTTCTTTAAATTCCTCCGGTCCTACCAAATCTGTCCATATGTCAAACTCAGCTCCAAATCTCAGATATACCGGAACGCTTGAATATTTTTTCATTAAGTTTGATACTTCTTCGAGGGAATTTGTAAATGATTTTATATTTCTTATGTCTCTTCCTTCTCCGAGACAGTTAAGTGCAAATTCTACCGCAAGTCCTTCTGTTTCGGCTTCTTTCATCTTTATATCACTGTATGGCGGTATACTTTGACCTAACTCCTGATAAAGTAAAATCATAGACTCATTATCAAGCTGAGACCTTGTTTTACTGTCAGCACAAATACCGAAAAGCACACCGTTGCGCTTTTCATTCTTTGCCCCATAATATGTAAATGCTCCGTTATCGGTATACATTTTCAGCTCCGGCGTATATTGATTCCTTCTTGCCTTTGCTGATACCTTATAATCATAAAATTCTTCTCCCGGCTTAAGATTTAATTTACGTATATATTCATAAAATTCATCAAATATCTTTGCCGCATCCTCGTATTGCTTTAAATTTTCATAAGCAAGACCTACCTGCTGATAACGGTTAATCAGAGCGTTTCGAGTTTCTTTACAATCCTGCTCTTTCTTTATGATATCTATAACCTCTTTACCATATTTGATAATCCCTGAATAATCCTTTGCCTCTAATGCTTTTGCATAATTTTCATTGGGAGTCCAAAATGTATTGGGGAACTCATAGTTAGCATATCCCGTCACCCCTGCTGATAAAGCTATCAAGCAGCTAATAAGTAATACTTTAAATTTCATAAACTGTCTCTCCTTATTGTCCGGCTGATTTTCAGCCATATTTTGCATATATTATAATATACCATAAATTCAGCAAAGTGTCAAGTTCAGAAATTTATTAAAATATCTCCTTATTTGCTTTCAAGTAATATTACAGTATTTGGTGATATTGTCAATTCAGCTCCGTTTAATACGCCAATCTTTTCTGCATCATGTTCATCATCAAGAAGCAATATATCATAACTTTCAGCATCACAATTATTAAATATCAAATTAAGCTTTTTAGCTTCTGCATTAACATCATTAGTGAAATATGTAATCATTACTGCTGATTTGTCCTCACCCTTTGCTGCAACCACATGAATATCATCACTGTCAACATCAGACTGAACATGAGTACCCATTTTATAAAGCTTTGAAAACATCAAAAACGAATAATATCCCTTTAATTTATCATATGTATAAAAATCAAATATACCGTTGAAACGCGAATTCGGTCTTGCATCATAATACATAAGCATATCAACAGGTGTATGCTGTCCTATTGTCATTACCGCACTGTTAAATGCCGCACCCTTCATACTGATAATATCTCTTACAGTATCATTAAGCTTCTCTCCCCAACCTGTCACATAATTCCATTCATTCAAAATGCTCTCTGCTTTATCAAAACCAAGCTCGTCCATAGTTTTACGAACCTCATAAACGCATCTTCCAAATCCTTCAGTTACACAGTCATATCTGTGCCACGACAAAAAGTCAATCGTAACATCATTGGCTTTCATATATTCCAAAAATCCCCTTACAGGTCTTTCTCTTACAAACGCCGGACCGCCTATTTTAAGACTTGGAAATTTCTCTTTTAAATGCTTCGCCGTAATTTTAAATAGCTCTAAAAAATCCTCATACTCACCCGCCCAGCAGTTTATATTATCAGGCTCATTCCATATTTCCCAATATTTTATATTCCAATGGAAACCATCTGCCCAGCCCTCGTTATAATGCTTTATTATATGCTCGCATATAACTGCCCATTTATTAAAATCTGCAGGTGGTATTGAATCATATCTTTTAACACGATGGTCAATTTTATTTCCCAAGCGGTAAAAAACCTCTGCACCGGCTTCCATAATTGTTTGAGTGTAATAGTCAGTACAGGCAAAATCATATGATGCGGGGTCATACGGGTCTTTATCAAAATCAGAAAAAATCGCACGTATGTCAACAGTACGTTCACCGCCGTAATTTGTATAAAAAGCCGCATCGTGGTTTCTTGCATACGGAATCCCAAGCTCCTTATATTCCTCAAAATTTCCGCTCGGCAGCTTTACCGGTCCGTTGTTTACTGCGTGCATAGGCTTAATTTTACCTATAGCTTTGTTAAAATCAATATTTATGTTTGTCATAATATTAACTTCCTTTCTTTCTTGTTATTGTCTACATTATATATAATCAGACAGATAAGTTCAATGTGTAAAACGGTACTATTTTAACCTTTTTGATGTTATTTTTGTAATTTATCTTGATTTTTTCAACTAAAATGTTATAATTATAAACAGAATACAAGTTGACGGAGAAAACTTATGGATATATTAAATGAATTGATTATAAATAATATCACAGAAATTGTAACAGTAGCTTACTCTAAAAACGAATTTACCAAGGTTAATAAAAGAGGCATCTGCGGATTAACCTTTTGTACTGAAGGACAAAGAATTTATACCCAAAATGGTATAGAGTATATATCTGACACAGGACACGCTCTGTTTTTACCAAAAGGTTCAGCCTATACCATTCAAGGAAACAAAAACGGTATATTTCCAGTTATAAACTTTACATGCGAAGAATTCACATCAGATACTATATTATCCGTACCAATTACCAATATTGACTTATATATAAAGGATTACGAGCAAATGAAAAGCCTGTTCCTTTTTAAAAGAAACAGGCTTAAGATTATCAGTATTTTATATAATATGATTTACAGATTATCAGCCAGTACAAGCACACAAACAGGAATTCTTGAACCTGCAATCAGATATATTGAGGATAACTATCCAAATCAGGATATTTCAAACTCATTCTTAGCTGAGCTTTGCAACATAAGCGAGGTGCATTTCAGAAAGCTTTTTAAAGACAGTCTCGGAATCACACCAAAGCAGTATATACTGGACGCCCGGATTTTAAAAGCAAAGCAGCTGTTAACCGATGGAATATTAAAAATAAGTGCCGTTTCCGAAAAATGCGGATTTTCAAGTCAGTATCATTTCTGCCGTATTTTCAAGCTGAAAACAGGAACTACTCCAACAGAATACATGAGGCAAAACCAAATTTACAGATTTGAATAAGTAAAAACACCAAGTCACAGACTTGGTGTTTCTGGTACGCGATCAGGGGCTCGAACCCTGGACACCCTGATTAAGAGTCAGGTGCTCTACCAACTGAGCTAATCACGCATATTCAATTATATTGGTATATTCATTAAAACAGCCTAAAGCCTATACAGGCTTTAAGCTATTCTGGTACGCGATCAGGGGCTCGAACCCTGGACACCCTGATTAAGAGTCAGGTGCTCTACCAACTGAGCTAATCACGCATATTTAATATGTGACTTTCATAACCACGGATAATATAATACCATATCTTTTCAAATTTGTCAACACTTTTTACGAAAAAAGTTTATAAATTTCCAAAAAAATATCTTCTGTTATATTATAATTCCAAAAGAAACAAAAAAAATACATATAAAATACTTTACTAATAAAATATATTATGTTATAATGTTTGTGTATTACAAATTTATGAGAGGTTAAAATTTATGGATGAAACAAAAAAGGTTCCGGCTATAGTTGTAAAAAGACTGCCGAGATATTACAGATACCTCGGTGAGCTTCTGAAGCAAAACATAACAAGAATTTCTTCAAATGCACTAAGCCAAAAAATGAATGTAACAGCGTCTCAGATTCGTCAGGACTTTAATTATTTCGGAGGCTTTGGTCAACAGGGCTACGGATATAACGTAGAATACCTATATAACGAAATCGGTCAGATACTCGGACTAAACGACGGCGATACAACAATAATTATCGGTGCCGGAAATATGGGCAGAGCACTTGCGGCTCATTCAAATTTTGAAAAACGTGGCTTTAAGCTTGTAGGAATTTTCGATAACAATAAGGATATAATAGGCTCAGATATTAACGGTATGGAGGTTCTTGACATCAACACACTTGAAAGCTTTCTTGAAACCAACAGAGTTGATATTGCAATTCTTACCACTCCAAAAAGTGCAGTTCATGATATTGCAGAAAGACTTGTAAAATGCGGTATAAAAGGTATGCTTAATTTTTCATACGCAGAGCTTAAGGTTCCAAAGGATGTAGCAGTGGAAAATGTTCACATCTCAGACCCTATGATGACTTTATCTTATAAAATAAAGCAGACACGGGAAAATGATTAATTCATAAAGGAGAAAAAATATGCGTACAATAGCATTTGTAGGGCCGAGCGGAACAGGCAAAAGCTACCGTGCTACTATGGTTTCAAGTCAGAACGGTGCTGATGCAATTATAGATGACGGTATTTTAATATCACACGGAAAAGTCCTTGCCGGAAGCTCCGCTAAAAGAGAACCGACAAGAATCGCTTCCGTAAAGCACGCATTATTTTCAAAACCTGCTCATGCCGAGGAAGTAAAAAAAGCTATAAAAGAAAACAAGATAAAATGTCTTATGATTCTTGGCACATCAGACGGAATGGTGCAGAAAATAGCAGAACAGCTTGAAGTTACTCCAATCGAAAAAATAATACGTATTGAGGAAATTGCATCACCTGAGGAAATGAAAATGGCTCAGGATATGCGTTTGAATCAGGGAAAACACGTAATCCCTGTACCAACCTTTGAAATAAAGCAGGATTTTTCGGGATATTTCCTAAGACCCCTGCGTTTTTTTCTCAAGAACATGGACAGTAAATCAGATTATAACGAGGATAAATCAATAGTCCGCCCTACCTTCAGTTATATGGGTGACTTTACAATTTCAGACAATGCTTTAATTTCGATAGCACGTCATGAGTCTGAGAAAATAAAAGGAATAACCATAACAGATGTCAACATCAGAAAAACCTCACACGGCTTGCATATGGACATTATTGCAGTGCTTGACTACGGCACAGATATATATTCCACCTGCCACAAGGTTCAGTATGCTATCAAAAAAAATATAGAAAAATACACCTCTCTTAATATAAGGCGTGTACATATATTTGTAAAAAATCTTAGAATTATCAAAAAACAGTCATAGGAAGTGTTTGTAGTATGGACAAGTTTGAATTAGTATCTGAATTTCAGCCTCAGGGCGATCAGCCAAAAGCAATAGAAAGCCTTGTAAAAGGTATCGAAAACGGAAACAAATTTCAGACACTGCTCGGCGTTACCGGCTCAGGAAAAACCTTTACAATGGCAAATGTTATTGCAAGAGTTAACAAGCCGACTATCGTACTTGCCCACAATAAAACTCTTGCGGCTCAGCTTTGCAGTGAATTCAAGAAATTCTTTCCAAATAACTGTGTTGAGTTTTTCTTGTCCTACTATGACTTTTATCAGCCTGAGGCATATATCCCTCAGACGGATACCTTTATAGAAAAAAATTCGATGACAAACGAAGAAATAGACAAGCTACGTCACAGTGCAACATTTGCACTTCTTGAACGCAAGGACGTACTGATAGTTTCGAGCGTATCGTGCATATACGGTTTAGGCGACCCCGATGACTATAAAAACCTTATGCTTTCGCTTCGTGTCGGAATGGAAAAGGACAGAGACGAAATGTTAAAAAAGCTCGTCTCGATGCAATATGAAAGAAACGATATTAACTTTGTAAGAAATAAATTCAGAGTACGCGGCGATGTTGTTGAAATATTCCCGTCAAACAACGGAGAAAACGCAATAAGAGTCGAGTTTTTCGGTGATGAAATTGATCGAATATGCGAGATAAACGTAGTAACAGGCGAAATTATCGGAACATATAATCATGCCGTAATTATGCCTGCATCTCATTACGTAACCACAGGCGAAAAAATGATGCTCGCAATGGCAGCTATTGAGGTCGAAATGGAGGAGCGTGTAAAATACTTTAAGGAACGTGATTTGCTTATTGAAGCACAGCGTATAGAACAGCGTACACGCTATGATCTTGAAATGCTTCAGGAAATAGGCTTTTGTCAGGGAATAGAAAACTATTCAAGACACATAAGCGGACGTGCTGAGGGTAGTGCTCCGTTTACTTTGCTTGATTATCTTCCTGAGGATTATCTTATGATAATAGATGAATCTCACGTTACAATCCCACAAGTCAGAGGAATGTATAACGGCGATAAAGCACGAAAGGAAGTCCTTATAAAATACGGTTTCCGTCTACCAAGTGCCGCAGATAACCGTCCTCTTAAATTCAATGAATTTGAAGACAGACTCCATCAGGTTATCTTTACAAGTGCAACACCTTCATTATATGAGGCAGAGCATTCTGAAAATGTTGCAGAGCAGGTTATACGTCCTACAGGACTTCTTGACCCTGAAATTTTTGTAAGACCTACACTTCATCAGATAGACGACTTGATAGGAGAAATTAACAAGCGTACCGAACGAGGCTTCAGAACGCTTGTAACAACACTCACCAAGCGTATGGCAGAGGATTTGACAGATTATCTTAAAGAAGTCGGAATAAAGGTAACTTATATGCATTCAGACATAACCACTATAGAACGTACCGAAATAATCAAGGATTTAAGAACGGGCGTATACGATGTACTTGTCGGAATTAATCTTCTTCGTGAAGGTCTTGATATTCCCGAAGTGTCCCTTGTTGCAATTCTTGACGCAGATAAGGAAGGCTTTTTAAGAAGCGAAATGTCACTTATTCAGACAATCGGACGTGCCGCAAGAAATGCCGAAGGTCAGGTTATTATGTATGCAGATACCGTAACAGGCTCAATGCAGCGTGCAATGGATGAAACAGCACGCCGAAGAAAGCTACAGCAGGAATTTAACGAAAAGCACGGTATAACACCTCAGACTATCAAGAAAGATATAAGAGCCGTTATAGAAAGCATGAAGCCTGTAGAAAACGAAAAAACAAAGCCTGCTAAAATTGATAAAGAAAAGCTTATTGCAGAGCTTACTGTTGAAATGTATGCAGCAGCTGAAAAGCTTGACTTTGAGGAAGCTGCAAGAATAAGAGACCAAATAAGAAAATTAGAAAAATAATTGACAAACATCCGTTTGTGTGCTATAATAACGATATAATACGAAAGGACAATTTATATGAACCACAAGGATATTGCATATGCAGTACAGACAATACAGAACAAAATTCTTACGCCCATAATCTATATGTGCGAGAATGAATATAAAACTGAATTTATATGCTTTTGCGGTGCAGAAGCATCTGATGAAGATTTTTTTGAAACAGGAGAAGCTCTGACAAAGGAGTTTGACTTCCCTACAGAGGTTGTTGATATTCTTGAATATGATGTAAATGACAGAATAGATATAATTTCAAATGCAGAGCTTGTATTTTCAGAAGACCCTGTAATTGAGCAGATGTTTGCAATGAGCGTTTCGGAGGAGCTTCGTCAGGAGCGTGAGCGTAAGCTCAGTATGATGAAACGCATGAACGAAAACGGCTCATATTATTTACAGTAATTTAATGGGACGTCAGTTAAGACGTCCTGTATCTTTTATGGAGGATTATTATGTCAGATGAAATAAAAATATTGGGAGCAAGAGAGCATAACCTGAAAAATATAGATATAACTATCCCACGTGAAAAACTTGTTGTTATGACAGGGCTTAGCGGTTCAGGTAAATCTTCACTTGCCTTTGACACCATATATGCAGAAGGTCAGCGACGTTATGTTGAATCACTGTCATCGTATGCACGTCAATTCCTCGGTCAGATGGAAAAGCCTGATGTAGACTATATAGAAGGACTTTCCCCTGCTATAAGCATCGACCAGAAAACAACATCAAAGAATCCACGTTCAACAGTTGGCACTGTTACGGAAATTTACGATTATCTGCGTCTGCTTTATGCCCGTATCGGTATACCACACTGCCCCAAATGCGGCAAAGAAGTAAAACGTCAGACACTCGACCAGATTGTTGATAAGGTCATGGAGCTTGAAGAAGGCACAAAAATACAGATTCTTGCTCCTGTTATCCGAGGCAAAAAAGGAGAGCATAAAAAAGTATTTGAAAATGCTAAAAAAAGCGGCTTTGTACGTGTTAAGGTCAACGGCGAAATGTATGAGCTTAGCGAGGAAATAAACCTAAAAAAAACCTTGAAGCATAACATAGAAATAGTTGTGGACAGGCTTATTGTTCGTGATACAATAACTCAGCGTCTTGCAGATTCAATAGAAACTGCCGTAGGCTTGACAGGTGATGTTGTAATGGTAGAAATCATAGGCGGTGAAACAATGAGCTTTAGCCAGAACTACGCCTGCGACGATTGCGGAATAAGCCTTCAGGAGCTTTCACCGAGATTATTCTCTTTTAATAATCCATACGGTGCCTGCTCTAAATGTGACGGACTCGGTCATCTGCTTAAATTTGACCCTGCCATGATAGTTGCCGATGAGGACAAAAGTCTGCTTGAAGGTGCAATTCACGCCTCAGGCTGGTCAAAGCCCGAAAATGAAGAAAGCATGGCATATATGTATTATATGGGGCTTGCCAAGCATTATAAATTTGATATAAACACCCCGTTCAAGGACTTGCCTGATGAAATAAAAAATATAGTTTTCTACGGCACAGGTGAAACTAAAATTGACCTTGAATACACAAGAGCATACGGGAACGGAAATTACAAGGCTCCGTTTGAGGGAATCATAAACAATCTTGAACGCCGTTACAAGGAAAGCACGTCTATATATACAAGATATGACCTTGAAAGGTATCTTAATGAGGTTGACTGTCCCGAATGTCACGGAGCAAGACTTAATCCTGAGGTATTAGCGGTAACGGTAAACGGAATGAATATATATGACTTTACCTGTATGTCAATCCACGATGAAATGGAATTTATAAAAAGTCTGACTCTTACTGAGCGTGAGATGATGATAGCCAATCAGATTCTGAAAGAAATAAAAGCAAGACTACAGTTTCTGCTTGATGTAGGTCTTGATTATCTGACATTATCAAGAGCTTCCGCAACTTTGTCGGGCGGTGAAGCACAGCGTATCCGTCTTGCAACGCAGATTGGTTCAGGGCTTATGGGAGTGCTGTATATTCTTGACGAGCCGAGTATCGGTCTGCATCAGCGTGACAATGACAGGCTTATAGGAACACTCAAGCATCTTCGTGATTTAGGTAATACGGTTATTGTTGTTGAGCATGACACAGATACAATGTACGCTGCCGACCATATCATTGATATAGGTCCCGGTGCCGGAATAAACGGCGGTAAGCTTGTTGGTCAGGGAACTGTTGACGATATTATAAACAGCCCTGAATCAATCACAGGTAAATATCTGAGTGGAGAAAGAAGAATTGAAATCCCGTCAGAAAGAAGAAAACCAACAGGCTTTATAACAATAAAAGGTGCTAAGGAAAATAATCTGAAAAATATAAATGTAAAACTGCCGCTTGGCGTTATAACCTGTGTGACAGGTGTGAGCGGTTCGGGTAAATCATCTCTTGTAAATGAGATTCTTTATAAAAAGCTTGCAAGAGTTTTAAACCACGCAAGAACAAATGCAGGTGCTCACAAAGCGATTGATGGAGTTGAACAGCTCGACAAGGTAATCAACATCGACCAGAGTCCTATAGGCAGAACACCACGTTCAAACCCTGCAACATATACGAATTTATTTAACGATATCCGGGAAGTATTTGCAAATACAAATGAATCAAAAATCCGAGGCTATAAATCAGGACGTTTCAGCTTCAACGTAAAAGGCGGACGATGTGAAGCGTGTGCCGGAGACGGAATAAAGAAAATCGAAATGCACTTCCTTGCTGACGTCTACGTTCCGTGTGAGGTCTGCAAGGGCAAGCGTTATAACAGAGAAACTCTTGAAGTAAAATACAAGGGTAAAAATATTTATGATGTACTTGAAATGACTGTTGACGAAGCTGTTGTATTCTTTGAAAATCTACCAAAGCTAAAACGTAAGCTTGAGGTCTTGCAGGAGGTAGGACTCGGATATGTAAAGCTTGGCCAAAGCTCCACCACCCTATCAGGTGGCGAAGCACAGAGAGTAAAGCTTGCAACAGAGCTTTCAAGACAAAGCACAGGAAAAACTATATATATTCTTGATGAGCCTACAACAGGACTGCACACTGCCGATGTACACAAGCTGACAGAGGTTTTAAACAAGCTTGTGGAAGGCGGTAACACAGTAGTTGTAATAGAACACAACCTTGACGTCATAAAAACCGCAGACTACATCATTGACATGGGACCTGAAGGCGGTATAAGAGGCGGCGAAGTAATCGCACAGGGAACACCGGAGCAGGTTGCACAGACCAAAGGCTCATATACGGGAAAATATATTAAAAAAATATTGGAGGATAAATAAAATGGAAAGATACGAATACAAACCGTCGGGAGTATGTTCAAGACAAATATTTATGGAGCTTGACGGCGACATAATTAACAGTGTAAATTTTGTAGGAGGCTGTAACGGTAACCTGCAAGGCATTGGTGCTCTTGTAAAGGGAATGAAAATAACCGATGCTATTGAAAGATTAAAGGGTATAAACTGCGGCGGAAGAGGAACTTCATGTCCCGATCAGCTTTCAAAAGCACTTGAAGCTGCACTTGCACAAAAATAATTGGAATAAAACAGCAAAAGCTCTCATATAATAAATTTATATGAGAGTTTTTTTATTGAGAGGAAAATTACATGAAAAGAATAATTTTTGTTTTTATGCTGCTTGCTGTTTTCTGTGCGGTAACAGTGTCTTTCGGGAACAATGCCGTTCAGACTACAGAGGTACGGCTATATTATACGGATGCACAGATATTAAAGCTTATCCCTATACGAACACAAATACCGCTTCAGTCACCTGAAGAACAGGCAAAAACCGTTTTAAAAATGCTTATTGACGGCAACGATGACAATTTAAAAATAAAGCGTACTATTCCGAAAGTTCCGGGAGGTATGAGTGTATATGTAAAAGACGAAATAGCTTATGTGGATATAAAAAAAACAATACTTGACAAGCATACAGACGGACGTGATATAGAGCTCTTAACCGTATATTCAATAGTGAATTCACTTGCCAGTATAAAAGGAATAAATAACGTCCGATTTACTATCGACGGTAAGGCACAGCGTAATTTTATGGGATATATTGATATGCGTGAAACCTTTATTCCTGATTATATGATTTAAAATACAAAAAAGTAAAATTTTTTCAAAAAAACTCTTGACAAAACAGGAAAGTTAGTGTATAATAATATCTGTTGTTATGGCGGTATAGCTCAGCTGGCTAGAGCACACGGTTCATACCCGTGGTGTCACCGGTTCAAATCCAGTTACCGCTACCATGATTAATCCCTTGAATTTCAAGGGATTTTTTGTTATTCTGAGCTTTTTCATTTATTTTATCAATGCATTTTATGAAAAGATGTCCAACAAATTATCAAATAATGTTGTTATTTTTGATTTTATATGATATAATAGCTTTGAGGTGATTATAATGAGTTTTTTAAAAGATAAAACAGCAATTATTACAGGTGCCGGATATGCAGCTCTTTTAGACGGAAGATGCGGTTCAATAGGCTATGGTATAGCCACCGCATATGCAAAAGAGGGTGCTAATCTTGTTATAACAGGACGTAATGTATCAAAGCTTGAAAAAGCAAAAGAGGAGCTTGAGCGTCTTTACGGAATTCAGGTTCTGGCTCTTCAGGCAGATATAGCAGACGGTGCAGATAACGAGGCAACTGCAAAAAGCGTAGCAGAAGAAGCAATTAAAGCCTTCGGAAGAATTGATGTTCTGATAAACAACGCTCAGGCGTCAGCTTCAGGTGTAACTATTCAGGACCATACTACAGAGCAGTTTAATCTTGCCATGTATTCAGGTCTTTATGCTACCTTCTATTATATGAAAGCGTGCTATCCGTATCTTAAAGAGACAAAAGGAAGCATTATTAACTTTGCTTCAGGTGCCGGACTTTTCGGTAACTACGGTCAATGCTCATATGCCGCTGCAAAAGAAGCAATCCGTGGATTATCACGTGTAGCTGCAACTGAATGGGCAATCGACGGAATCAATACAAATGTTGTATGTCCTCTTGCATGGACAGCTCAGCTTGAAAATTTTGAAAAAGCATATCCCGACGCATTCAAGGCGAACGTAAAAATGCCTCCTGCAGGTCATTTCGGTGACCCTGAGCTTGAAATAGGACGAGTTTGCGTACAGCTTGCTTCTCCTGATTTTAAATTCATGAACGGCGAAACAGTTACATTGGAAGGCGGAATGGGACTTCGCCCATAAAATCATTGAATAATATCCCTTTATACGGACAAAATAATTTATATAAATTTTGTTCGTATGGAGGGATTTTTTATGTCAGAAACAAATCAGATGATTGATACTCTCGTTGAAAATGCTCAGCAGGCATTAAACGAATTTATGAGCTATGACCAGCATCAGATAGATAATATTGTAAAAGCAATGACACTTGCCGGACTTGAAAAGCATATGGAACTTGCCGCAATGGCAGTTGAAGAAACCGGCAGAGGTGTTTATGAGGATAAAATCTCAAAAAATATCTTTGCCACGGAATACATTTATCATTCAATAAAGCACGAAAAAACAGTCGGAGTAATAGCCGAAAATGATTTAGAGGACTATGAAATAATTGCCGAGCCTGTCGGTGTTGTATGCGGTGTAACACCTGTAACCAATCCCACCTCTACCACACTTTTTAAAGCAATTATATGTATGAAAACAAGAAATCCTATCATCTTTGGATTTCATCCATCGGCTCAAAAATGCTCTGCCGAAGCCGCACGGATTGTATACGAAGCCGCCGTAAAGGCAGGTGCACCCAAGCACTGTATACAATGGATTGAACAACCGTCAATCGAAGCCACAAACGCTCTTATGCATCACAAGGGTGTTGCAACAGTTCTTGCTACGGGTGGTTCATCAATGGTAAGAGCCGCTTATTCAACAGGTAAGCCTGCACTTGGCGTAGGTCCGGGTAATGTCCCCTGCTACATTCATTCAAGTGCAGACCTTGAACAGGCAGTAAACGATTTGATTTTATCAAAGACATTTGATAACGGTATGATTTGTGCATCAGAGCAGTCTGCAATAGTCGATAAAAAGATTGCATCTAAATTTGAAAAGCTTATGAAGCACTACGGCTGTTATTTCCTAAAAGGAGATGAAATCGAAAAAGTCAGCAATTACGTTATAAACAGCGAAAAAGAAAGCGTAAACCCTGATGTAGTCGGCAAAAAAGCAGAATGGATTGCACAGCAAGCAGGTGTATCAGTTCCCGAAGGTACAAAAATACTGATTGCCAAAATAGACGGTATCGGCCCCGAACATCCGCTTTCACGGGAAAAGCTGAGTCCTGTTCTTGCTTATCTGATTGCAGAAACCCCAAAGGAAGGCATTGACCTTGCAGAACAGACCGTTATGTTCTACGGTATGGGACACAGTGCGGTTATTCATGCAAAGGAAAAGAAAATTATTGAGCAATTTGCAGATACAATGAAAACAAGCCGTCTTATTATAAATTCTCCGTCATCGCACGGTGCAATCGGCGATATATATAACACCAATATGCCATCACTTACCCTGGGCTGCGGAAGCTACGGCGGTAACAGCATAAGCGGTAATATAACATCTCATAACCTTATCAACAAAAAGCGTGTAGCAAACAGACGAGTTAATATGCAATGGTTTAAAATTCCCGATAAAATATATTTCGAAAAAAATTCAATACAGTATCTTGAAAAAATGCCCGATATTTCAAAGGCATTTATCGTAACAGACCCGGGTATGGTAACGCTCGGTTATACAGATAAAATTCTGTATTATCTGAGAAAACGTGAAAATCCCGTTCACTGCCGTATTTTTTCTGAGGTTGAGCCTGACCCATCAATAGAAACAGTCAGAAAAGGTGCAGAAATGATGGAGGAGTTCAAGCCTGATGTTATCATCGCCTTGGGTGGAGGAAGTGCAATGGATGCGGCAAAGGGTATGTGGCTGTTTTATGAGCATCCCGATATTGACTTTAATGCATTGAGACTTCGTTTCCTTGACATCAGAAAGCGTGCATTCAAGTTCCCGAAAATGCACAGAGCCAAGCTTGTAGCTATCCCTACAACATCAGGTACAGGTTCAGAGGTAACAAGCTTTGCCGTTATTTCCGACAAAAAGAATAACATGAAATACCCTCTTGCCGATTACGAGCTTACACCGAATGTCGCAATTATTGACCCTCAGTTTGTTATGACTCTACCAAAATCAGCCACAGCAGACACAGGACTTGATGTTTTAACTCACGCAATCGAAGCATATGTTTCTGTTATGGCATCCGACTATACAGACGGTCTTGCAATAAAAGCAATTCAGCTTGTGTTTAAATATCTGCCAAGAGCCTATAAAAACGGTGCTGACGACGAAGAAGCACGTGAAAAAATGCACAATGCAAGCTGTATTGCAGGTATGGCTTTTACAAATGCATTCTTAGGCTTAAACCACTCAATCGCACACAAAATAGGTGGAGAATACCATGTTCCCCACGGGCGTGCCAACGCTGTACTTTTGCCATATATTATAGAATACAATTCAAAAATACCTTCAAAGCTTGTTTCATTCCCGAAATACAAAAAATTCATCGCTGATGAAAAATACGCAGAGATTGCACAGTATATCGGTCAGCCGTCAAAGACTGCCGCTGAAGGAGTTACAAATCTTGCAAACGCCGTAAGAAGCCTGATGAAAGAAATTGATATGCCTTCAAGCTTTGCAGAATGCGGAATTAACGAAAATGAATATATGTCAAAGCTTTCAGAAATTGCAAATAAGGCATTTGAGGATCAGTGTACTACTGCAAACCCCAAGCTTCCGCTTATTTCGGAAATTGAAGAAATAATGAAAAAGGCTTATTACGGAGAATAACAAAATAATACAAAAAATGTATTGCCTGATGAATTAAAGCAATTAAACAAGGATGGAGCTTAGCTTCATCCTTGTTATTTTCCCGGAACAATATTTACTACCCTTACAAGAACAATTTCCTCACCCATTACAACAATATTTTCCCATGGTATAATAAGCTCACTCTTAAAAAAGTCCGGGATAAAATTATTGTGTTTCTTTACTATAATTGCATTAATACTGCCGCTTGAGGTATCAATATCCACATCCTTTACAATACCCATTCTTTCAGCAGTATCTATATTTATTACTTCCCGATTTCTGAAATTACAGCTCCTGAACATATTTGCTCCTTTCTATATTTATATAAATTATTGTTTATAGACGTAAGGGGACTGGCTGTCCCCTTACCACCCCCTGCTTTTTTGGTGTAGATAAAATCTCGAAAGCATTTCATATCTATATTCCAATCTGGGGCACACCTTACGTGCCAAAAAAACAGATTGTCATATACATATGAAATGCTTTCTCGATTTCTCTCACAGAGCGAACAGGCATGAGAATGTTTTTGTCTGTTCATAGGCAGCGAATGATAAGAGCTTTTATGTATTGAGAACTAAATTTTTTCGGACGAGGTATGTCGCCAAAGGCGGTGCCGAAGTACGCAAATTTAGTGAACAATATATAATTGCTCTTAGAATGAACGTGAATACTACACTAAAGAGCAG
>JAZSPM010000026.1:0-2668 GCA_045537455.1 Candidatus Ornithomonoglobus sp.
AAAAACACTTGCATCGCCCATTGATGGGCGGTGTATAATCATTATAGCATAGAATATTTAATTTTTCAAGATGTGGAGGGTGATAAATTTGAAACTGAAGGATTATTGCATTAAGGAAAGAAAGGAGTACCTATTAACAGAGTGGGATGACGAAAAGAATCTTCCGTTCACCCCGGAAACAATCAGTCATACAAGTTCATTACCTGTTTGGTGGAAATGCGAAAAAGGTCATTCATGGCAGACGCAGCTCAGAAGCCGATCAACTACACTTACAAAGTGCCCTAAATGCCGTGATGCTGAACTGAATAAAAGCAGAAAACTTAAGGTAAAAGAACTTTCGAAACGATTGAAGCCCGAATAAGTTATTTAAATTAAATTTTATGATACGAAAGAAGGAATGAACAATGAAAAAAGTGCTATGTATGCTTTTGTGTCTTTGTATGATGATTGGCATATTGCCAACAACTTTGGTTGCAAATGCACAAACCGATTCAAAAACAATGACGTTTGGTTATGCCTATGATGTCCAGCGAAATCCGGCTTTCCCAACAAAAAAAGGGGATAAAGTTACAGTTTCCGGTTTCCAGACTCCGCTAAGATACGGTGCAAGTGCTTCAGGCAGTATGATACGTTATGAAAACAGTGCAGGCACCTGGACTCTTACCGAGGTTGGAACTTTCGGTAATATAAGCAAGGTTTCGCCTGCACCTACAAGCAACTTAAAGCCTATAGTAAAAACGGTTGCTGAAAGCTGCGGTATATCCGATATGAACAGTATTGTAATTCACAAGCTGACAGGTATAAACAACAATCTTGTCGGCTATGGTGTTGTACTCTGTATTGATGAAGACAACGGTCAGGCTTTGTTTTTAGCTGACCTGTTCAATCAGTCCGGTGCGGGCTTTTTCTTATCAAAATCAGAGGTTAAAAGTAAATCGGTAACAATTACTGCTGACAAGATAACACAGGCAAGCACAGAGAAAAGTGAAAACTCAGATGTTTCATCCGACGCAAAACCTGTTGAAGCTTTGAATTTCACTATAGATGAGCCTTATGCGTGGGAGACGGCGGCAAAAAAAGCAACCGTTGAACAGAGCAGTCAGGTGGAAGTTACAGATGTGAAATGGAACGGTACAATGTGGAATCCCGATGGCTCCTTTATGCAAAATGCAAGCTATACAGTTGACATCACAGTACGCATAAAGTCAGGGTCAAATATGTATTTTGACAAAAATAAGCTCCGTATTAAAATCAACGGAGAATCGGGTGCAGAAACAGTTGAAATATCAGGTGACAAAAAACAGGCTGTTATCCGCGGATATTATGATTACCTGAAATCCAAAGACCAAGCTGCATTAGAGGAAAAAAAGCAAGAAGAAGCGAAGGCAAACAGAAAAGGTACAGCAGTCAGCAAGTTTGAACCCGGGGACTACGGCACTGCAAGATTTAAAGACAGGCTGAATGTGCATTTGGAACCTAAAACAGGAAGCAAGGTTGAAAGCATGTCGGATTATTCGTATCTGGATGCTCAGGCAAACCTCATTACAATTGTTGAAGCCTATGTTCCATCCATTAACCGTGAAAACGAATTTTTCCATGTAATAAAGTATCCTGACTATGATGGCGGTATCGGTTATGTTCCGGCGGATGATAAAATTTTTGACTGTTACAGGGAAGGCAACAACGCAAAAAGACCTTACTATGAAAAGTGGAAAAACAAAATCAAAATCGGAGACCCCATAGAAAAAATCAATACATACGCACTGTCTTTCCCGAACGGAATTCCTACATATGGATTTAAAGGCAGCGATGAAGAGAAAAAATCCAATTTTTATGTAGAGAAAATTGTATTTGAGCATCCCGAAGGTGTAAAACCGTTTATGTATACATCGGCGGTTGTAACCTATAAAGCAAGAGACGGTTATTACTTTGATAAAAACATTAAATTCGATGAATACCGTGATGCTGCAGAACACACAACAGGTCACAAAATTATAGATGACAAAACAATGGAGGTTTATCTGACAGCCTTCACATGGGATATGGGTATGGATGCAGGTGCAACGGATGCAATGATAGCGTTTAAGAAAAAAATGGATACCAGAATGCTTATACCTGTTGCAGTTGCCCAGCTCAATTCCCCTCTTTTCGACTATTGGGATTTAAAGCTCAAAAGAAGAGATTTTGAATTTAATGAACACTATGTAAATAAATTTATAGAAAGAAATATGCGTACAGAGTATGTATATCCTACAACCGACGCATATGTTGAAATAACCGATGCAAACGGGCATTTTGATATGGTAAAAAATGAGCATGAGTATCCGAGCAATTATACCATAGGCAGTGTTTCGATTGCCGACCTTGATGTTTCGGATGATATTCCCGGACTTGTTGGCGAATGGGCACTTCTTACAAACGGGCGTTATATACCTAAATCTTGCTTAAAGAATATCAGATTTGAAGATACATTTAAGGGTGCACCTGCAGAATTTGTAGTATCTCCCTTTGAATTTGCAGGAGGCAGCGGTACGATTGATGACCCATACCTCATTGAAACCGCAGAGCAGTTAAATGCAGTTCGACAGGGTCCTAAAAACCATTACAAGCTGATAGCGGATATTGACCTTTCAAATTGGGGCAACTGGGTTCCCATCGGCGGTACGCC
>JAZSPM010000141.1:0-4985 GCA_045537455.1 Candidatus Ornithomonoglobus sp.
CAAGCCGAATCATAGTTTTTCCGATTCCTTTCCCACGTTGTGCAGGGTCTACCATTATGAATTTCAACATTCCCTCATTAGCATCGGAATTTAAGGAATAACAGAAAAAGCCTATTATTTCGTCGCTATCATCAACTGCAACATGAGGAATATCTCCGTATTCTTTCCATATCTCTGTCATTATAGCTGTAAAATTCACCTTATTCAAGGGATATTCAAAACGATTAGCACACCACATAGCGTGTGTTCTCTCATCGGTAATCCAGTTTTTAATTTTATCAAAATCACGATTTAATATAAATGGTCTTATTTTCATAATATTTCTCCATTTCATCTGTTTACACGGTTAGATACTTTTATTTTTTTAATTCATCTACAAGAAAATCACTGTTATAATTTTCTCTGTATTCCTTTATCATTATTTTAATTACCTTTTCGGGCTTTTTGGCATCCGCTAAAATTAAAGGGATATTATGTACTGCATCACAAAGCTGTACGAATTGCTGTTCATTTTTGTAAACACGCAGCATTTCTTCAAATATTGCTGAAAGTATGCTATAATACGAAATATGCTTTATAATGCATAGGTTTGCTGTATAGATATTGTCAACTGTTACCCACAGCATACTATCTCCGTTGTTGTAAAATGGTCTGATAATTTTTCTGATTGTATTATTATCAAGCTCATTTTTTATCGGAGCATTCATATAACTAATAATCTGCTCTGTCGGTATCAGATAATTCTTGAATTTTTTGGGGAAACTTCGAAAATTCACAATATATGCATATACATCATAGAAATCATAATTTGTCAGCAGCATTTATCATTTCCTTTTCCAAAATCTTTATCATATCTTAAACCATTCCTCTTTATAAGCAAAAATTCACAATGCCATATACCAGATGACATACAGTAAAACATACAATCGGAAAAACCGCTAAAAAATTTCTTCTATCAAGAGCAAAGAAGAAAAACGCAAAGCATGGCGGCAATGTCAATGCCATAATTACAAGTGGGGATGTATTGCCGCAATAGTACAATATCCACCCTGCAAAATAGATAATTATTGATATAATTGCCGCTATAATAAGCAATGAAAAACGCAGTTTTTTGCGTTCTTTGTTTATAAGAAAGCAAAGTATAGCAACAAATAACACTTGACAAACTGAACCTATCACATCAATAATCGGGGTTATTGATTCTTCCCTTAATATATCATTTGGAGCAGGTACTGCCGACCAAATAAAAGTTGGAATCATCACAATTAAAAATATGACCAACCCCCATATATCAAAACCGAATTTGTATTTTTTCAGCATTTTTACCTCTCTGTTGAAACTTCACAAATATCATAGATATATTTAAACTGCATAAGACTTTGTGAATCCTTTTGCTGTCCTTCAAGTTCATCTTTCAGAGTATTATTTTCATCAATAATGAAGTAAATGCACGTACAGCCATATTCAGCGGCTTTTGGCATAAAATAATCAGCTACCCACTTTGTATCTTCGGGTATATTCTCAAATCCGTCACGTGTATCAGCGACATAATCGCATTTGTATTGTTTTATAATGTCAAGAGCAAATTCTAAAGGTTTTCTGTAATCCTCCATACAGCAGAATTTCTTCCATTTTACAAATACGATATTATACGTTTCATTATAATTAACATCGCAGTATTCAGATAAATACATTTTATTTCCTCCGTGAATTTCAATATTAAATGCAATAGTCTAATTCAGTAGGCAAATCGTTCCAAAGTTCTGTCCTTGTTTTATTATTTCTCAGCTTTTCCAAAATCTTCACATCAGGAGCAGGATAAATGACTAATCCGTCCTCCTCGCCCTTTTCAGTACGAACAAGATAGGCAAGCTGTTCTTCGACAATCGAAAACTGTGCATTTATTTTCCCCTTATTTCCCCTTGCGTCAAGACGTATCCATTTTTTGTACTCATTGAGATATACGCCGTTTAGTCCGTGATACACAAGAACCGGAGATGTTTCATCGCCAAAAGTCAGCTTTTGATAACAAAATCCAGTTGGTATGGATTTGCAACGCAATAAAGCTGCAAGCAAATGAGATTTTGCAAAGCATATACCATGCCTTGCTATTAATACCTCAGAAGCGGAACAGGTTATCATATCTTCATTTATGTCCGCCGAGTGAGAAACCTCATCTCTTACAAACTCAAAAGCCGCTTTTATGTATTCCGTTTCGCTGTCAGCCTTTTTGTATAATTCATCTGCAAGCTGTGTAATAGATTCATCGCTGTAATCAATCACATCATCTTCTTTTAAATAGTCAGATAAACTGGTGGTATATGGAAGTATTTTCATGTCTATTCAATCCTTTCTCTTATATTTCATAACAACATTACCCTTAATACTCTCCGCACTTACAAGCTCAAAATCAGAAAGGGTACTGTCCATAAACAGCGGCTTATCGTGCTTATCTGCAATAACAGGAGCAACAACAAGGCTCAATTCGTCAATAGCATCCGCACGCTGAAATGCACCATTGATAATACTTCCGCCCTCAAGGAGAAGTCTTTCACAGCCGATAATATTTTTCAGTTTGAACAAGGCAAGTTCAATGTCAATTTCTGTTTCACCTGCAAAAATATAAGGAATTTCCATTTCTTCAAGATAGCCGAGATAACGCTCGTCAACCTGCTCCGTCAGTACTTCAATAATCTGTGCGTTGTCATATCCTATATCACCATCGGGGTCAACGATTTTGTTGGATTTCCAGCCAAGTCTGCCCTTCGGGTCGAATGCAACAGCATAAAAGCCCGACATATCATCAAGCATAAAATCCATTTTAAAGCCGTGGTCGTGATGTACAGGGGCATATTCCGAAAGGTCTGGATAATATCCGCCTGTGAAACTCCCCTCCATTGTAACACGTCCGCATATATAGCCGTCGCATTTCAGTTCTCTGTTGATTTCATAATAGAGTTCTGTAGCCTTTTTGCATTCCGAACGGAACAGAAAATCTCCTGTAACCTTGCCGTCTATTGATGTTGTCATATGACATATTATGTATGGTCTGTTCATGGTTTCACCTCATCATTGAAATTTATCTCAGCAAAAAATCTCTGCTTATTCTGTAAAACTCATCCTGATTTGTAATCATAGCAGGATGACCGCCTGAATTGAATAAATGAATTTTACCGTGACCTATCTTTTGTATCATATCTTTGTAAGTATTTTCAAGATAATCATCAGCTACAGCAGACATAAATTCATCTTCCTTACTACCAATCAACAGAATATCCGCTTTAAGCAAATTTAAGGACTTATGAAAAAAACGTCCTATTTCTTTTTCGTGTTGTATAATTGCAGCTGTGTCATTATCTACTATCTGTTCCCAATCTGAACCATGCATATACGAATAAAACATTCGTGCATTATTATCTGCTTTAGCGTTAGCTCTATCTGTCAATAAATTTTCAGTAAATATTTTATTTGGTTTCTCACCCTCGAAGCTATCAGCAACTACCTTGCCAACAAGTTCCGAAGCTTCTAACGCAACATTAAGTGCAACCATTGCACCGCCGCTGCTGCCTATTATATTTACATCTGAATAATTTTTCTCATTTAGGAATGCTATAACCTGCATAGCTTCATAAAACCACAAGTCGGCAGGGAATTCATTTAATCTGTCTGATTTCCCGTGACCTAAGAAATCCAATAATATTACATTGAAATCCTGCTTATATCTGTCTGCAATCTGTGCATACATATTTGATGAAGCAGTATTTCCGTGAAGAAAGAGCGAAGGTTTCCCTATACCAAATTCATTGTAATATATACGTTTATTATCAAAAGTAAAATAACTCATTTTAAGTCCTCATTAATTATCATTTATATTTCTTTAGGGCATCTCTAAAAACTCGTTTGATTAAAGAAAAAACAGATAGGTGCGACAGCTGCAAGAAAAGCTTCCGAAGGCGTGCTGTCGCACTCCAAGGGAGGTTGACGAAGCAGATGTCGTGCATAGCTGTTTTTTCTCAAAAGGGGTTTTTAGAGATGCCCTATATTATACTCAATTGAAAAATTTTCACTTATTTCTATATTTATTATATAATTCATTAACTGCTTCTGCCAAAAGTGAACGGGAATGCTTATAAGGATTTTCATTATTATTCTTCTTGTCCAGATAATAATTACAAAGTTCTCCCCAGTATTTATGCTTTTTTAGCCACTCAATTTTCTTATCAATATAAAAACCTTTTCCCCGTTCTTCCCATGTATATGTATTATAATTTTTATTAAATCTTATATATTGTTGATGTATGCTTCCTTTATCATTGTAATGATGAACTATTGCAAAATCGCAACTATGCTTTATTCTGCTATTTTTCCTGTCTACGCTTTTAATTGTAATTACACTTGTAGATTCCTCGACTTTACGGTAAATCCCGTTATATCTGAAAAATCCCAATTTCAAAATATGCTTTTGCATTGCATTAAATATTATTTTATGTATCTCTTCAGCACTATACTGTTCATCTGGGTCATTTGGTTCTATGTTGACATCAAAATCAAAACCAATATTTCCGTTTTCATCATGCGTAATCATATTTCTGCTTGAACTTCCAATAAAATCAAAACGAAAAGTAAAATCATTTCTGACTTCATTTTGAACTGCCTTTATAAATTCAATCAATTCGTCTTTGTATGAGGCTGCCTCTTTTTTGGTTACATATTTAAAGTTATGCATATTTTTATCTCCTTTACAATATAATACCCATGCCTCCATTTGATATCTTCAAATCATTATATTATATCATAAACTTTTATTTTTGTCAATAAAAATTCTCACATTTTTCAGACCCTACTGTTATGATACAATAGATAGTTGACAGAAAGAATAGAAAAACAACTCCAAATATGATATAATGTTAAGTACCACCAAAACAAAGTATCAAAAAGGAGTTGTTTCAATGAATAGTATAGCACAAGAAGCACAGTTTCGTCAA
>JAZSPM010000073.1:0-20349 GCA_045537455.1 Candidatus Ornithomonoglobus sp.
CCGCCCTTGACATGGCGTAAAATTCGTGCTATATTATAGCTAAGGCAGAAAAGCCAAAATGTGGCTGTTCCTGCCCTAAAAATCGAATATTTTATCATAGAAAAATTGAATTTACAGAAAAAATCTCACACACCCATAAAAAGGGTAGGGAGTTACCCTTTGGCTATAACGCTTCCGTTATGTTTTTTTTCTGACAATATTTTTTGTGTTTTGCAAAATTTATCCCGTTTAATCACTTTACATAGTACTACAAGATATAAAAATTTAATGATTATTTAGTTTTATTTATCATTGCGGCTTTAACAGTATTCTTCATAAGCATTGCAATCGTCATAGGGCCTACTCCGCCCGGAACGGGTGTTATAGCTCCTGCTACCTTTTGGGCAGTTTCAAACTCAACGTCACCGCAAAGCTTTTTGTTCTCAAGACGGTTAATTCCGACGTCAATAACAACAGCGCCTTCTTTTATCATATCGCCTGTAACAAAATTCGGAATACCTACTGCAACGACAAGAATATCGGCTTTTTTTGTATGCTCCTTTAAATCCTTTGTTCTTGAGTGACAAACTGTTACGGTTCCGTTTTGATGCAGTAACAGCATTGACTGAGGCTTGCCGACGATATTACTTCTGCCGACTACTACACATTCTTTGCCTGAAACCTCAATGCCTGATTCCTTTATAAGCTCCATAACACCTGCCGGTGTGCAAGGAACAAAATCAAAATCACCAACCATTATTTTACCAACATTCACAGGATGGAATGCATCGACGTCCTTTTTAGGGTCGATCGCATTTATGATTGTTGTTTCGTCAATGTGCTTTGGAACAGGAAGCTGAACAAGAATACCTGAAATATCATTCTTATTATTCAGCTTATCAATAAGCTCCAACAACTCTTCCTGCGAAGTTTCTGCCGGAAGTGCATATTCTTCGGAATATATTCCGCACTCCTCACAAGCCTTTTTCTTGTTGTTTACATATACACGGCTTGCAGGGTCATCTCCCACAATTATTACTGCGAGTCCCGGATTTATTCCTTCCTTTTGAAGATTTTCCACTTCTGTTCTCAGCTCCGACTTTATTCTTGCCGAAACCTCTTTTCCCATTAATAGCTTTGCCATTTTCGTTCCTCCTGTTATTTTCATTTAATATATTGCCCTGAGGCGGTTTAATAAGGCATCTTGCCTGATATCCTATTAAGTCAGTTCTTCCTGTTTTTACAAGTGCATCATAAACAAGCTTGTAGTTTTCAGGATTTCTGAACTGCAACAACGCCCTTTGCATTGCTTTTTCTTTTCCGCTTTTTGGTACATAAACCTTCTGCATTGTGAGCGGATTCAATTCTGTATAAAACATACAGGTTGATATTGTGCCGGGGGTAGGGTAGAAGTCCTGTACCTGCTGTGGATTTATATTATGCTCCTTTAAGTACACTGCAAGATTTATTGCATCACGAAGTGTACTTCCGGGATGACTTGACATCAGATACGGTACAAGATACTGCTTCTTTCCGATTTTTTCGTTTATTTTATAAAATTTCTCTGAAAATTTATTATATACACTGTTTTCAGGCTTACCCATGTGTTTTAGAACATTATCGCTTACGTGCTCGGGTGCAACCTTTAACTGACCGCTGACATGATGCTTACAAAGCTCGTAAAAGAATGTGTCGTCTTTGTCGTTTATAAGATAATCAAAACGTATTCCCGAACGTATAAATACTTTTTTTACTCCGTCAAGTGAACGTAGCTTTTTTAGCAAATTCAGATATGCTTTATGGTCAATATCCATGTTCTTGCATGGAGACGGGAACAGACATTGCTTGTCCTTACACGCCCCTGTTTGTAACTGTTTTTTACAAGCAGGGCCTCTGAAATTAGCTGTCGGGCCCCCAACGTCATGGATATATCCCTTAAAGTCCTTGTCTTTTATAATTTCCTTTGCTTCGGCGATAAGAGATTCATCGCTTCTTGATGTTACTATTCTGCCTTGATGAAATGCCAAAGCACAGAAGTTACAGCTTCCAAAACATCCGCGGTTTGCCGCAAGTGAGAATTTCACCTCTTTTATTGCTTCTATACCACCGTCTTTTTCGTACATTGGATGATAATTTTTCATATACGGAAGTGCATAAACCTCGTCAAGCTCCTCTGTTAAAAGAGGTTCCATAGGAGGGTTTTGTATAAGATACCTTTCTCCGTGCTTTTGAATTATTGCTTTTCCGATATACGGGTTTTGCTCATAATACTGTATCCTGCACGAATCGGCATATGCTTTTTTGTCTGACACACAATCTTCATATGACGGAACTTCAACAAATTCAGTATCAGGTAAATCATGTGACAAATAGCACGTTCCTGCAATATCTGTTATGTCGCTTGGTTTTTGCCCTGAATTTAATCTGTCAGCAAGGGCGATAATTTGTTTTTCACCCATACCGTACATAAGAATATCTGCTTTAGAATCTACAAGAATTGAACGTCGTACTTTATCGTCCCAATAATCATAATGAGCGAATCTTCTAAGACTTGCTTCAACTCCACCGATTAAAACAGGAACATCTTTAAATAACTGTTTGGCTTTGTTACAGTATACAATAGTTGCACGATCAGGTCGCTGACCTGCTTTATTACCCGGTGCGTACGCATCGTCACTGCGGCGTTTTTTTGATACAGTATAATGGTTTACCATGCTGTCAATATTACCTGCCGAAACAAGTACACCAAGACGAGGCTTACCCATCTTCAAAAAATCTTTATCTGTATTCCAATCAGGCAGGGCAACTATCCCAACTTTATAGCCATGTGCTTCAAGAACTCTTGAAATTATCGCATGACCAAAGCTCGGATGGTCTACATATGCATCACCTACGATATACAAAAAGTCAAGCTGTTCCCAACCACGCTTTTGCATATCTTCTTTGCATACAGGCAAAAAATCATTCTTCATATTCATCGTCATCTTCGTCATCATCGCTTACGCTTGAGATTATATTCATATCAGCATGACTGATAAGTACATCACGCGGCTTTGAACCGTTTGCTCCTGATATAATACCTCTTGCTTCCATCTGGTCTATTATTCGACCTGCTCTTGAATACCCTACGCCCATACGTCTTTGAATCATTGAGGTTGATATTTTACCAAGCTCAACTGCTAAAGATATTGCATCGGGTAAAAGTGCGTCACCGTCATCGTCATCGGTATCGGGAGTTACTCCGTTTTCGCCTGTCGAACATCTTTCTATATGTTCTGCCAAATCCTCGCTGTAATGATTAGGCTCTGTATTTTCTTTTATAAATTCAAGCACACGTTCAATTTCTGCATCTGAAACAAAAGCACCCTGAACTCTTGTTGTTTCTCTTGCACCCATAGGTGAATAAAGCATATCACCCATACCAAGAAGCTTTTCTGCTCCGCCTTTGTCAAGAATAGTACGGCTGTCCACTTGTGATGAAACAGCAAACGCAATTCTCGACGGGATGTTAGCTTTAATAAGACCTGTAATTACATCAACAGACGGTCGCTGTGTTGCAATTATAAGGTGTATTCCTGCGGCTCTTGCAAGCTGTGCAAGACGGCATATATAATCTTCTACTTCTTTTGCAGCAACCATCATCAAATCTGCAAGCTCGTCTATGATTATTACAAGCTGAGGAACCTTAGGCTCGCCTCTGCTTTCCATAAGCTCGTTGTATGATTCAAGCTTTCTGACGCCCGTATCCTTGAATAACTCATATCTTCGCATCATTTCGGCAACAGCCCAATTCAATGCTCCTGCTGCTTTCTTTGCTTCTGTTACAACAGGAACAAGCAGATGCGGGATTCCGTTATATACTCCAAGCTCAACAACCTTAGGGTCAACCATGATAAGCTTAACCTCCTCAGGTGAAGCTTTGTAAAGTATACTCATGATTATAGTGTTAATACATACCGACTTACCGCTTCCCGTAGCACCTGCTATAAGAACGTGAGGCATCTTTGCTATATCTCCGACAACAACACTTCCGCCGATGTCCTTTCCAAGCGCAACAGTAAGCTTTGATTTTGCATTCTTGAATTTGTCTGACTCTATCATTTCACGGATAGATACAGTCGCAACACTGTTGTTAGGTATTTCAATTCCTACAGCCGCTTTACCGTGAACGGGCGCAACAAGTACTGTTGATACGGCGAGGTTTAATGCTATATCATCTGCAAGTCCGACTATTTTTGAAAGCTTTATTCCTGTGTCCGGCTGAATTTCAAATCTTGTTACAGTAGGACCTTGAGTTACCTGTAAAAGCTTTGCTTTAACTCCGAAATCATCAAGCACACGGATAAGATTTTCAGCTGTTCTTCTTAATTCCTCTCGTCTGTCGCCTGAAATTGATTTTGGTAAATTAAGTAAATCAACCTCAGGATAAACATATTCCTTTACCGTAAGCTCCATTGCACTGTCAAATTCCTCGTGATATGTAAGCTTCTCTTTTTCAGTTATGCTTCTTTCACGCTTCTTTGCAGGTGGTTCATTTGACTGCTCGTCCTCAAGCTCGACATCAATATCAGTAGCTGATACTGTATCCTCTGCTGCTTCTTTAACAACGTCTGATTTGTCAAAGCCGTCACTTGGCTTTTTCTTCATTGCTTTTATTTGTTCTTTTATTTGGTCTTTAACAATGGTTTTCTCAGCTCCGAAAACTTCTTCTATTCCATTTGAATAGTCTGAATCATCTTCCTGAACATCTTCTTTTTTTACTTTTTTTGAATTTGGTTCAGGAAGTGCCGATTCTTCGGGCTTTTCAAATTTGAATATACCCTTTTTGCGGTTTTTTGCAAAATCGCTTGCTATATCTAACGCATCTTCTTGCTGTTCCTTTTGTTCAATGTATCTTTCCTTTAAATGGTCGTATTTGTCTCTTGCACCATCTGCCGCAAGCTGTGCACCATTACCCATAAGCTTAAATAGAGGTACTCCGCTTACAAGACTTACTAAAAATATCAGCGTCAGAATAAGGATTATATACGACGCAACCTTCTGGAACATCGAAACCATAAAGACTGCTACGGCAGTTCCAAGCAATCCACCGCCTGAGAAATTATCTGCTCCAAGCCAGAAAGCGGTTTGTATAACACTTTCGTTATATATTCCTGCTATTGCTCCTATATTTATCATTGCAAGCAATATATATGCTGTCTTTTTCCAGAATTTTTTAACATCACGGAACTTTGACATATAAATCATAAGTCCGAAGCTTATAACAGGAATAAAGAACCCTACACGTCCGAACATTCCGCATAAAAATGAGCGTATTGCTTTATTTATTATTCCGCCGCCACCAATATCTATATACATAAATATTGATAAAAATAAGCCTATAAGCCCGGTTGTAATCGTATATATAGGCACCGGATTTGTGCTTTGCTTTACCGGCTGTTTTGCAGCTTGTTTTTTATTTGTCTTTTTCGTATTCTTTGCGGCAGTGTTTTTATTTGCCATTATTCAAAAACCTCTTTCTTTAATTATAATTTTTAATGTATAATGCGATAAAACGATATAATTACTCTTATTATACCACAAATTCCATTCTCAAACAACAGCTTATTTAAAAGTGTTATATAAATTTAATATTACAAAAAAACTATATTTTACAGCATATTTTTACTATTTTTTTGCAAAAAAATTATATTTTTTAATTAGAGTATATGCTATTATATACTTATAGACTCACGTCTTTAATTCAAATTATTTTAAAGGAGAAATTAATTATGATTAAATCAATAGGCTTGCAGCTTTGGAGCGTAAAGGATTATCTTAAAAGCGAAGATGAAGTTAAGAGTACATTCAAAAAACTAAAGGAAATGGGCTATGACGAGGTTCAGACAGCAGGTGCGCCTGTTCCGTATGAGGATTTGGCAAGAATTGCAAAAGAAAACGGTTTGAAAATTGTAGGCACTCACTATAGCTTTGAAAAAATGGAAAATGATATTGAAGGTGCTATTGCAGATCATAAAGCAATGGAAACAACGAACATGGGGATAGGCGGCTACCATTTTAAAACTGAAGAAGACGTTAATACGTTTATCGAAAAGGCAAATAAGATTGCTGACAGAATTTCAAAAGAGGGAATGAAGTTCACATATCATAACCACAGCCACGAATTTGTAGAAATCAACGGCAAAACAGTATGGCAGAGACTTGTTGACGGTCTTGATAAGGACAAGACATCATTTGTGCTTGATACATATTGGGTTCAGGCTGCAGGCGGTGACGTTGTTGACTGGATTGAAAAGCTTGCAGGCAGAATTGATATTATCCACTTAAAGGATATGGGTATGTGGCACACAGATCATACAGGTTCAGATACCATCGAAAAATACGTTACACCCGTAGGAAGCGGTAACATGAATTTTGAAAGAATTATTGAGGCATCGGTAAAAGCCGGCGTTAAATACTTCTGTGTTGAATTTGAACAGGAAGGTTGGGACAAACGAGACACCATGAAATGTGTAGAAATGTGCAGTGACTATCTGCATAAAAACTTTATGTAATAAAAATATATGGCTGTGTACAAAAATTGTACACAGCCTGTTTTTTACAATGTCATATGTCTTGGCAGACCGTCAACCATAAATGGCGAAAGCTCACCTAATATAAGCGGACGGGCGTAGGAAATAAATTTGTCCGATACATTTGTACCATCCTCTGTTATCCATTCAAGAGGAACAGTTTTTTCGGCATTGGCAATAAGCTTTATGTCACATACATCAGTTACAATGCTGTACGGTGCATCAGAAACTCTTCTGAATATAATCATCTTTCCTGTTTCACCTGAAAGTGCCGCATAAACCGCGTCAGCACCGGCATTGAAAGCCTCGTCTATATCGCATTTTGAAACAATATGAGAAGCGCATCTCTGAAGGGTAGAAAATTCAATACCTCTTGCTTTTATTCCGAGAGTTGAACGAATAAAATTAGCAAGATACAAAGCTGTTCCGCCGAGGAATTTGTGACCGAAAGCATCTATGGTTAAGTCGTCATTTCCGGCTTCGCATACATATTTACCGTCAGCGGTGCTTATTCCTTCGGATACTGCAATCACAAGTGAGCCTTTTTCTTTTTTCAGTGCTTCAAGCTTTTTTATAAATTTGTCAAAATTGAATGTAACCTCAGGCAGATAAATAAGGTCAGGACCTGAGCAGTCCTCGCAACGTGAAAGTGCGGAAGCTGCAGTAAGCCATCCGGCGTTTCTGCCCATTATTTCAATTACCGTTATTGAATCAATATCATAAGGCGTAGCATCAAGAATAATTTCTTTCATTGCAGATGCTATATATTTAGCGGCTGAACCGTATCCGGGAGTGTGGTCAGTAACAGCTAAATCATTGTCAATCGTTTTAGGAACTCCCATAAAACGAATGTCTGAATTGATAGCGGCCGCATATTTTGAAAGCTGTAAAATAGTATCCATTGAGTCGTTTCCGCCAATATAGAAAAAGTATTTTATATCAAGCTTTTTAAGAATTTTAAACAGGCGCTCATATAGTGCAGGGTCTTTTTCGCAAGACGGCATTTTGTAACGGCATGAACCTAAAAATGAAGAGGGGGTACGCTTTAAAAGCTCAACGTCAAGGTCGTTTTTTATATAATCCGATAAATCAATATAATGCTCCTTTAACAATCCTTCAATACCATTTCTCATTCCGTAAACTGTTTTACAGCCTGCTTTTTTTGCAGTTTTAAAAACACCTACCAAGCTCGAGTTTATAACTGAGGTAGGGCCACCTGACTGTCCTACCATAACATTTCCTAAAGCCATAATTTTTCTCCTTTGCTATGCTGTAATTTTTAAAATATAAATTATATGTAGCGTGAATACACACTTACCTTTATTATATATACCCACATATATTCAAACCTAAACAAAAAAATTCAAAAATATACAAAAAATGAAAATAACTGACAGGGATTTTCTCTGTATATCGACTTAAACAGACTATAATTTGCTTGACGTTTCAGAAAAAATATAGTATAATACATAGTAATAAAATTTACAGAGGTTAATTTAATGGAGCAATTTAAGCAGATAATGATAACCATAGGTCAGGTTTTTGTGGTTATCTGGGAATATATAGTCAGTGCGGCAACCGTTATTTCTGCGTGGATAGGCGCATTTTTTATGGAAAACATTGCACCGCTTATGCCGACTATGCTGAAATTTTTTTCAGATAAAAAAATGAATATTGTAATGTTCTGTGTTGTTGCAGGGTATATACTTGTTATAAATATTATATCGTTCTGGATGTTTGGACGGGATAAAAAGAAAGCTACAAGAAAACAGTTCAGAATAAGTGAAAGCAGGCTTATGCGTGTATGCTTCTGGGGCGGTGCGATTGGCGGAATTGTTGGTATGAATATATTCAGGCATAAAACTCTGAAGGCTAAATTCAGGATATTTATACCGATTTTCTTTGTCATACAGCTTATACTGCATAGCTTTGTGCTTGGCTTTTTGGGATTTTGGGCATTTTTCTGACAAAGGACTTGAAATTGCCGGAAAAATGTGTTATAATGAAATAAGAATTAGTATTCATAAACAGGAGAGATATTATGGCTGATATATTATCACAGGTTACAGACCGCCAGCGTATAATTCAGGAGCTTGTTCCGGGTAAACAAATTACGCTTGCGCATATTATAGCCAGTCCGGATCCTATACTTTATCAGAAGCTTGGCTTGAATCCGGATATTGATTACAGCGGAAGTGCTATTGGTATAGTTACGTTTTCACCGGCTGAAACAGCTATTATAGGAGCGGATATAGCTACAAAAAGCTCAAACATTGATTTAAGCTTTGTAGACCGTTTCAGCGGTACTTTAATAATTACAGGCATGGTTGCTGATGTCGAAGCGGCTTTGAAGGCAATGTGTTCATATTGTATAGATAAATTAAAATTTGCAGTTTGTGATATAACAAGAACATGAGAAGGATAATACTTGTAGGACGCTCAGAAGCAGGTAAGACAACTCTTACACAGGCTTTAAAGGGTGAGAAAATACATTATTATAAAACACAGTACATAAATTGCTTTGATGTGATAATAGATACTCCGGGAGAGTATCTTCAAACAAGAAATCTTGGCTCGGGGCTTGCTATGTATACATTTGAAGCTGATGTAGTGGGGCTTTTGATGAGTGCAACAGAGCCGTTTTCTCTTTATCCTCCGGCGGTAACTCCTGTTTGTAACCGCGATGTGATAGGGATAATTACTAAAATAAATGATAATCATGCAAATGTAGCTCAGGCGGAAGCTTGGTTAAGGCTTGCAGGATGTGAAAATATATTTAAGGTGGATTCCCAGACGGGCGAGGGTATATGGCAGATTCTTGAGTATCTGAAAGAGGACGGCGATGTAATGCCGTGGGATAAACAGACCGTTTAAACGGTCTTTTTTTATGGGTGGTTATATGAATTGGATTATTATTACAATATTTCTTGTAAGCGGAGTGTTAATCGGAGAAAATATAAAAATGTTTTTTGCAGTATGCTTTTTAGGCGCATTACTGCTTATTACTTTATTTAAAATTATATTGAAACGGAAAACATATTTACAGATGTTTATTTCCTTAATTGCGTTTTGTTTAGGTGTTATATCTGTAAATTCAGCTTTAATAGGTAATTCTCTTGATGATTACATGGTACATTATGTCAATATCACCGGCACTGTTATAAGCGCACCGCAAAAGAGTGGAGATAATTACAAATATATAATAGATACCGATACTGTTTCTTTAGGTGAAACTAAAATCAAATCTGATGAACGTATATTACTTACTGCAAAAGAAGAGCTAAAGGCAAATGATACAGTAATTATAGGCGGCTTCCTGAAGCACATAACATGGACTGAGAATGAATACGGTTTTAATTCTAAGGATTATTATAAATCAAAGGATATTGAGTATAAAATATATTCTGATGACATTCAATATTCTGATGCGAAACTGCGTAAATATTATCCCGCAGCGATTGCGGCAACGGTAAAGGGTAAAATATACGAAATGATATATGAGGTATCAGAAGGGGATAATGCCGCAATTTTTAATGCTGTTCTTACGGGCAACAAAAGTATGCTGTCGGACGAGCTTAAAAAATCTATTGAGAAAAGTGGTGCAGTACGGTACATATATAATTCGTATTTCTTTATAATGCTGTGTATGTTTTTGGTTAATTTATTTTCAGAAAATATTATACGAAGCAAACGTACTTATATTCTTATGGCTATGATTCTGATAATCAGTGTACTAAACAGCGATAAGCCTGTTTTTATAAAAGCAAGCTTATATATGGCACTTTTGTGGTTTACGGAATTTAAGTTTGGCTTTGTATATAAGCCTGATATACTTTGTATTGTTATAATAGCAATAATGCTTACAAATCCGTTGATTATATATGACGGAGGATTTGTAATATCGGTTTTTGCAAGCGTGTTAACTTTGATTTTTGTGGATAGTGTAAAAAGGCATCTGTATTTTATAAAAAAGCCGTGGGTACGTTCAAGTATTGCTGTTGGATTAATATGTACAATAGGACTTTTGCCTTTAACAGCTTATTATTTTAACGGTATTTCCTTATATTCGGTTTTTCTTGTGTTTATATATGTACCTGTGAATATTTTAATATGGATTTGCTTCTTCCCGGCATTTTTAATGATGAAGCTTTTCGGAACAGCACCTGTGTTTTCTCAGCTTTTAAACATAGGCTTGTTTGCATATAAGGAGCTGCCGGGTTTAATCATGAAGCTTCCTTTTGCATATATACCTATTGCGGTTCCGGGTTTATCACTTACTGCGGCTTTTTATTTGCTGTTGACAGCAGCTTATTTCAAAATCAGAAATAAAAGTATAAAGCTTCCGATGATTGCTTCGGCAG
Organism: Candidatus Ornithomonoglobus sp.; assembly: GCA_045537455.1. Classification (GTDB taxonomy): domain Bacteria; phylum Bacillota; class Clostridia; order UBA1381; family UBA1381; genus Ornithomonoglobus_A. The sequence goes on from JAZSPM010000073.1 coordinate 10,913, forward strand.
CTTTTGCGACGATATTTATAATTATTCAAATAGGCAGGCTTAACACAATAGAGATGACCTTTGTGAATGTAGGGCAGGGGGACGGTGCAGTTGTAAGTGTGCCTTACAGAGATACGATAATAATAGATGGCGGCGGAGGTGCTGCTTATTCGGATTATAATCCCGGAGCACATATATTTGTGCCTTATCTGAAAAGTCATGGTAAGACAAAGATTGATGCCGCGTTTATAAGTCATTTTCATAAAGACCATGTTCAGGGTGTAATTGAAGCGTTAAAAGAATGCGATGTTGAAAAGGTGTATATACCTGATTTTATGGCAGATGATGAATTCAGGATAGAAACAGAAACTATTGCAAAAGACAGGGAAGTAGAGATTTGCTATATAGATAAAGATACAGAGCTTGAATTTAAAAGCGGAATGAAGCTTGAAATAACAGTTCCTGATGAAAGAATTGCCGCAACGGGCGATGAAAATGACACATCCTTGCTGATTAATGTAAAATACGGTGATGTAAACTGTTTGTTTACAGGAGACATGACAAAATATTCAGAGAATGCTTTGTTAGAGAAAAATAAAGTACCTCAGGCGGAGGTTTTGAAGGTTGCACATCACGGCTCTGCCACATCTACAGGTGAAGAATGGGTGAGGGCGGTTAATCCTGATATAAGCGTTATAAGCTTAGGTGAAGATAATATCTATGATTTTCCTCGTGAAAGTGTGCTTGAAGCCTTAAAGGAAACAGAAATTTACAGAACCGATAAAAACGGAGATATTACGGTTATTGCAGATAAAGAGAAAATAAAAAAGATAAAAACGTATAAATAAAGGAGATACATTAATTGTATCTCCTTTACATTTATAGCGTTACCTGTTTTTCGCTTCTTATATTTTCCTGTTTTTCAAGATTTTCAAAAGCAACTGAAAGCATTAGCTTTATTCTGTTAAGCTGATTAACCTCGCTTGCACCCGGGTCGTAGTCAACTGCTACGATATTAGCCTCAGGGAACTGACGTCTAAGCTCTTTTATCATTCCTTTACCGGTAACATGGTTTGGCAGACACGCAAAAGGCTGAACGCAGGCGATGTTCGGAACCCCGCTTTCTATAAGCTCAATCATTTCACCTGTCAGGAACCAACCCTCACCTGTACTGTGACCAAGCTGTAGGACATTTGTAGCACCTGCGGCAATATCACGTATGTGCTTTGGTGCACGTGATGCAAATTTTGGCTTTTCAGAAAGCCTTTTTTTCATATGCTTTCTGTAGCTTTCTATTGCCCATATAGCAAGGTTACAAAGCATAGCAGACGATGACTTTGTACCGAGATTATCATGCTTGAAATTAGCGTTATACAGACAATACAGCATAAAATCTGCAAGTCCCGGCATAACTGCTTCTCCACCTTCACGCTCAATAACATCAATTATGTTGTTATTAGCATCAGGGTGGAACTTGACAAGGATTTCTCCGACTACGCCAACCTTCGGCTTTTTGATAGTCTCATCTATCGGTATACTGTCAAAATCGTCAATGATTTCATCAATAACCTTTTTCAGCTTTGTGTTTTGTCTGTTGCCTGAGATGATATCATTACGAAGTCTTAACTGCCATTTTTCGTACATTTTATTTGTATCGCCGTAATTAACCTCATACGGACGTGTTCGTAAAGTAACGGTCAGAAGCAAATCACCCCATGTACAAGCCTTAACAAGCCCGTCAACAAGCTTTGGAGTAAGCTTAAAGCCAGGATTACCTTCAAGTCCTGAAACGTTTAATGATATTACAGGAACATTAGGATAACCTGCTTCTTTTAACGCTTTACGAAGGAGTGCTATGTAATTAGTTGCACGGCATCCGCCGCCTGTCTGACTTATCATAACTGACGTATGCTCAGGATCACATTTGCCGCTTGTAAAAGCGTTGACGAGTTGACCGACAACGATGATTGACGGATAGCAGGCGTCGTTATTAACGCTCTTTAAACCCATTTCTACATCTTCAGGGGTTACGCTTTCAAGCAGAACTGCATTATAGCCGTTGGATTTTAGCACTGCCTCAAATAATCCAAAATGAGCAGGACTCATCTGAGGGAATATAACAGTATGATTTTTACGTTCTTCTTCGGTAAATTTTACACGGTTAATTGTGTAATCTTCAATTTTCTGAGGAATAAAATTATTTTCAGTTCTTTCTTTTATTGCCGCTTTTAGAGAACGAACACGTATTCTTGCTGTACCAAGATTTGAAACCTCGTCTATTTTTAATGTAGTATATATCTTTTCGTTTGCCTGTAAAATTTCCTGAACCTGGTCAGTTGTAACGGCATCAAGTCCGCAGCCGAATGAATTAAGCTGAATAAGCTCAAGTCTGTTGTTTTTAACAACCTCTGCCGCTGATTCATAAAGGCGTGTATGATACGCCCACTGATCAACAACACGAATATCTCTTTCAAGCTGACCTAAATGTGCTACACTGTCCTCGGTAAGTACGGCAAAGCCAAGGGAATTTATCATATCAGGTATACCGTGATTGATTTCAGGGTCGATGTGATATGGACGTCCTGCAAGAACAATACCTCGCTTATCGTTTTCTTCAAGCCATTTTAAAGTTTCTTCGCCTTTGGCACGTATATCATTCTTGAATTCCTGCAATGCTTCAAAACCCTTGTCACAGGCTCTGTCAATCTGTTCTTTAGTAAAGCCCATTGAACAGAAGGTTTTGCACATCTGACGTTTGAATGACGGCTTATCTGCAAGATTTACAAACGGATAAAGGAATTTCATTCCGGGTGCACGTACAGCGTCCATGTTGTTGTATATAACCTCAGGATAAGACGTTACCATAGGGCAGTTAAAGTGGTTCCCTGCCGCACAGTATTCTATTTGCTCGTAGGGGATACAAGGATAGAATATAGTCTTGATGCCTTTGTCAATCAAATCCTGAATATGACCGTGAACGAGCTTTGCAGGATAGCAAGCACTCTCTGACGGGATAGACTCTATGCCTTTTTCGTAAATTTCGTGTGAGCTTCTTGCAGAAACTCTTACTTTAAAGCCAAGCTCGGTTAAAATTGTAAACCATAAAGGATAGTTTTCGTACATATTAAGAACTCTTGGTAAGCCGATTTCTCCCATAGGAGCATTATCAAGAGGCTTGTAAGCGAATGCACGCTTATATTTATAATCATATAAATTCGGCAGTTGATTCTTTGGTCGCTCCATACCTGCGCCACGCTCGCATCTGTTACCTGAAACAAATCTGCCGCCGTCACCAAAATCTGTGATAGTAAGCTGACAGTGGTTTGAACATTTTTGACAGCGAGTAAGCGAAGTATTAAAGCTGAAATCATCAAGCTCATCGTATGTAAGGATATCACAGTCACCGCCGTCCCAACGCTCATGAGCAATAAGAGCAGAACCAAATGCTCCCATTATTCCGGCAATGTCAGGACGTACTACGTTTTTGCCTGTTAAAAGCTCAAAACAACGTAAAATTGCATTGTTATTAAATGTACCACCCTGAACAACTATATTTTCGCCCATAAGCTCCGGATCACGAAGCTTAATAACCTTATAAAGTGCATTTCTTACAACGGAATATGAAAGCCCTGCACTTATATCTCCGACAGTAGCACCTTCTTTTTGTGCTTGTTTAACTCTTGAATTCATGAATACTGTACAGCGTGTACCTAAATCAACAGGATTGTCAGCAATGAGTGCTTCCTTTGAAAAGCTTATGGTATCCATTCCCAAGCCCTCGGCAAATGTCTGTATAAATGAGCCACAGCCTGATGAACAAGCCTCATTAAGCATGATACTGTCAATTACACCATTCTTTATTTTCATGCATTTCATATCCTGACCGCCGATGTCAATGATAAAATCAACGCCGGGAGAAAAGTGATTAGCCGCTTTGTAATGAGCAATAGTTTCGATTTCGCCTTCATTAATTCTGAATGCTGTTTTTAACAAAAGCTCACCGTAGCCGGTAGTGCAGGCATTTGCAATAAATGCATCTTTTGGTAGCTGTGAATATAAATCACGAAGGATATTAACGCCGCACATTATCGGTGAACCTTCATTTTTGCCGTAATATGTATACAAAATATTTGAATTTTCGTCAATCAACGCGGCTTTTATGGTGGTTGAGCCTACATCAAGACCTAAAAAGACAGGGCCTCTTGCTTTTGATATATCGCTTCTTTTTGCAACATGCTTTGCATGACGGTCAAAGAATTCATCTTTTTCGGAATCATCAATAAACAGCTTTCTGATTCTTGTTATTTCAGCTGCTGCGTCACCGAGCTTACCTATATTTTCTATAAGCTCAGGCAGTGTAATAACTACTTTTTTGTCATACATAAGCGACGCACCGATTGCTACGAATAGCTGTGCGTTTTCAGGGGTGTTGAATGAAGTTGCATTCTCTTTTAATGTCTCCATGAACTGATGTCTTAACTGAGGAAGAAAATGCAGAGGACCACCAAGGAATACAATATTACCTTTTATTGGACGTCCCTGAGCAAGACCGCTTATAGTCTGAGTAACTACAGCCTGTAATATTGAAGCGGCAACGTCCTCCTTTGCGGCTCCTTCGTTTAATAACGGCTGAACATCCGACTTTGCAAAAACTCCGCATCGTGCAGCAATAGGGTAGATAATGTTATGTTTTTCGGCAAGATTATTAAGACCTGTAGCATCTGTTTTTAACAATATTGACATCTGGTCGATAAAAGAGCCTGTTCCTCCGGCACATGTTCCATTCATTCTCTGCTCAAGACCGCCGGAAAGGTATAATATTTTTGCATCCTCACCGCCAAGCTCAATAACTACATCAGTGTCGGGCAAAAATTCGGTTATGGCTGCTTTGTTTGCGATAACCTCCTGTACAAACGGGAGTCCAAGTGTGTTTGATAATAACAAACCGCCTGAGCCTGTTATAACAACTGTGAACTGTCTGTCGCCAAGCTCGCTGTAGACTTCTTTAAAGAGATTTTCAACAGTGCTCTTTATATCTGAAAAATGACGTCTGTATTCCGAATATAAAATATTTTTCTCATCGTCAAGAACGACTACTTTGACAGTAGTCGAACCGACATCTATGCCCATATGTAAAATGCTGTCTGCCATATTGCAGCCTCCTTGAAATGTCTGTATATTTTTAATAGGTAAGAATTGCTCAATTTATTTATATTATAAACCTCTTTTTAAAATAAGTCAAGTAGCAAAATATTCAGTTTATTACAGATATTTCGACAAAATATTGTTATTTTATTAGGTGGTTGAGCCAAATCCGCCGTTACGCTTGGTTACTGCTTCGTCATCATATGTAATAAAATATTCGGTAAATATACCCTGACAGAAACCGTCACCCTTTTTTATGCTGACAGTTTTATTCTCGTTTGTGTCGTTTGTTATTTTACAGAAAATGTGTCCTTCGTTGTCGCTTCCATAGTAGTCGCTGTCGATAATACCAACTGTATTGTTAAGCTGTAATCTGAACTTAAAGCCAAGACCGCTTCTCGGATAAAGGCTTAAAACATAGCCTTCTTCAATTTTGGCACGGATACCTGTAGGGATTTTTATTGTTTCACCGGGTGCAAGATTAATATCAATAGGAGCGAAGAAATCATATCCTGCCGAGCCTGATGTAGCACGTGTAGGAAGCTTTATATTATTATAGATTTCTTCCGCATTACCTCCTAAATCCCAGTCGTTAATAAATTGACTTAGTGATACCTTTTCAAATTTTGCAACTGCTTTCATAATTTTCTTCCTTTCTAAATTACATTATACTACATTATAACACAATAAAAGTGAAAAATCAAACACTGTTTAATTGACTTTTTCAAGCCGTGCAAAGGCAGCCATAAGCTGCTTGTGACCGATACTGTCAAATTCAATTTCAACTATCGCATCACTGCCGAATTGCTTAACGCTTGTAATAACCCCACGTCCGAATTTCCTGTGCATTACTACATCACCTTTGTTAAACATAACATTGCCGTTGTCCTCCTGCTGTTTTATGGTTTTGACTGTACTGCTACCACCAAAATAATCTGCCGCACTTCTGCTTAGCCTTGCATACCCGCCTCTTAACGGGGATTTGGGGGAGACATCATCAAGGAATTCATCCGGAATTTCTTTAAAAAATCTTGATGGCTGAGAAGACGCTGTTTTTCCGTATACGGTTCTTGATTCACTTTTTGTGATATATAGCTTTTCTTTGGCACGTGTTATTGCAACATAGCAAAGACGACGTTCTTCTTCAATATCCTCGGAGCTGCCTATTGATTTCAGGCTTGGGAAAAGCCCATCTTCAAGTCCCGTCAGGAATACTACAGGGAACTCCAGACCTTTTGCACTGTGAATTGTCATCATGACCGCTGTATCTTCATTTTCGTCATAGCTGTCTACATCAGAAATCAAAGTTACACTTTCCAAAAATTCTGCAAGACTTCCTTCAAAATCATCATTCTGTTCAAATTCCGCCGCGACGTTCATAAATTCATCAATATTCTCGCATCTTGTCTGATTTTCTATTGAATTATCTATCTGTAGCATAGCAAGATAACCTGTATCATTTAAAATGTGAGTTATAAGCTGAGTCAGAGGGACAGTATCCTTATATTCAGTGAGTTTTTCTATAAGATTATAGAATGAAATTAACTTCTTTGCAGGACTTTTCAACTCTTCAAACATATCTGCATTTTTTACAATGCTGTACATACTGCAATCTTCATCAGAGGCAATTTTAGCAATTTTTTCTATCGTAGTATTACCAATCTGACGTTTAGGCTCATTGATTATACGGCGTAGACTTATATCGTCATGCGGATTATGAATCAAACGTAAATATGCAATAACATCCTTGATTTCTTTACGGTCGTAGAATCGCAATCCGGCAAGAACACGGTAGGGAATGGAGTTACGCATAAGCATTTCTTCTATAACACGGGATTGTGCGTTTGTACGATACAGGATTGCACAGTCGCTGAAGTTATTACCGTTATCATGATGCTCCTTTATTTTACGAGCAATAAAAGCACCCTCGTCATATTCATTTGTTGATGTATATGTTATTATTTTGTCGCCTGTGCCGTTGGAGGTCCATAAATCTTTTCCCATACGTCCGTTGTTATTGGCGATGACGGCATTTGCGGCATCAAGAATGTTTTGGGTGCTTCTGTAGTTTTGTTCGAGCGTTATACGTGTTGCATTTTCATAATCGCTTTCAAAATTCATTATATTACTGATGTTAGCACCACGGAATTTATATATACTCTGGTCATCGTCTCCGACTGCACATATGTTGTTAAAGCCCTCTGAGAGAAGCTTGATAAGAAGATACTGAATGTTGTTTGTGTCCTGATACTCGTCAACAAGAACGTATCTGAATCTCTGCTGATATTTTTGTGCAATATCTTCATGCTCACTTAACAGTCTTACAGTCTGTAATATTATATCGTCAAAATCAAGAGCGTTGTTTCTTATCAGCTTTTGCTGATATAATTTGTAAATTTTTGCAACAACAGACATTCTGAAATCATTTTTATAAATGTTTTCGAAGGTATCAGCATCCATTGAATCATTTTTTGCGTTACTTATAATTGATGATACGCTTCTTTGAGGAAAGTTTTTATCGTCAATGTCAAGCTCCTTGTAGCATTCTTTTATGACTGTCTTAACATCGGCCGTATCATATATTATAAAATCGTTATCATATCCCAAAAGAGAAATATGACGTCTTAAAATCTTAACGCAGATTGAGTGGAATGTACCAACCCACATATCGTTACTGAAGCCCGGTAATATTCTGCCAATTCTTTCTTTCATTTCGTTGGCGGCTTTATTTGTAAAGGTTATTGCAAGTATCTGATACGGTGCGGCAAGTCCCCGGTCAATTATGTATGCGATACGATTAACAAGAACTGTAGTTTTACCGCTTCCTGCACCGGCAATAATAAGAAGCGGACCTTCTGTGGTAGTCACCGCTTGATATTGTTTGTCATTTAATGTATTCAAATAATTTTCCATATTAGTAAAATAAAAACTCCTTTAAAATATTATCAATATATATTATAACACAAACCATGATGATTTTTCAACCATTTTTGCAATAACTTTTTCAGTATACTAAATTTAAAAATACATAACTTAAATCAAGACAACGAATTGTCTGAAAATAAAAAAAGGAGGTGAAGTATAGGGAATGAAAAAAATCTTGAATTTTCTCTTGATGTCATTTTTTGCTTTTACGGTAAGTGTATCGGCTGCGGAATATGTGCGTCCGTGCGGAGAAACAGTAGGAATAAAAATGTATACTGACGGATTGCTTGTAGTCGGAACGGACGGAAATAAAAACGGAATAAGGGCGGGAGATATTATTGTTTCGGCAAACGGAAAGCTTTTGGGGAGTATTGAGGATTTATCAGCAGTAACGGCAAAGAGCAATACAGAAATAAAGCTTGAAATAAAACGAAACGAAGAAATGTTAAATATTACCGTAAATCCCACGCCCGCCGAGGACGGTTCAAAGCTTGGTTTATGGGTAAGGGACAGCACAGCCGGAATTGGCACTCTTACTTTTATCAGCAGAGACGGCACTGAATTTGCTGCCCTCGGGCATGGGATAACGGATGTGGATACAGGTAATATTTTAACCCTAAAATCGGGTAATATTCTTAATTGTTCACAAATATTTGCAAAAAAATCGTCAAGAGGTATGATAGGCGAACTTGGGGCATCCTTTAATGGAGGAAATATCGGAGAGATACGTGTAAATTCAAAAAAAGGAATATATGGTAGTGTAAACAATATTAATAAAGAACAGTACGAGGAAATGCCCGTCGCAACCGCCGATGAAATTCACGAGGGTGAAGCATCGGTAATGTGCAATGTAGGCGATGGGGTAAAAGAATATTTAGCTGAGATAAAAAAGGTATCAAAAAACAGCGAAGAGGATAAAGCATTAGTTATAGAAATTACAGATAAAGAGCTGATTGAAAAAACAGGCGGAATAGTTCAGGGAATGTCCGGGTCTCCAGTGATTCAGAATGGGAAACTGGTAGGAGCCGTTACGCATGTATTTGTAAATGATCCCACAAGAGGTTATGGCATATTTATAGAAAATATGCTGGCGGAGGCTGAAAAAATCAAATAGCCAAAATGCTCGTCTATAAAATAATAGGGAGAGTGTGAAAAAAAGTCTGTAAATTTGGTTCCTTCTATGATAGAATAGAAATATATCATAGGAGGAATTTTTTATAGCAAAGAGAAGAAGAGAAAAAAATGAGTGAAGGGAAAAAGAATATCATAGCCGGTTTGATTCAGGAATATGATATCAAAACAGCAGCAGATATCCAGGAAGCATTAAAGGATTTGCTTGGAGGAACGATTCAGGAAATGATGGAAGCCGAGCTTGATGAGCATTTGGG
>JAZSPM010000216.1:0-6684 GCA_045537455.1 Candidatus Ornithomonoglobus sp.
AAAACTCCTGACGGCGACGGAACTGCTAATTCCACATTTTATCTTGATAAGGTAATAAATAAAATGCTGGATTCTCTTGTTAAAAAGCTGCGTGATACCCTTACCAGATATTCAGATATTGCTATTGTTAATATTTCTCAAATAATTCCTGAGTTTATGTATTATATCCGATTTGCTGAGTATATAAGCAAATATATGGAAAAAGGCTTTAAATTCTGCAAGGCTCAACTTACAGATGATGAATATGTATCTATGGATGCAAAAGATTTGTATAACTTAAAGCTTGCAATGAATCTGCGAAGCAGCGAAGATATAATATACAACAATCTCAGTTTTGATAATGATCACACAATCTATATTCTTACCGGTGCTAACAGAGGCGGCAAGACAACTATTACACAAGCGGTAGGTCTTATGTTTATACTTGCACAAGGCGGAATATTTGTGCCTGCATCGTCATTTGTATATAAGCCTGTAGACTGTATCTATACCCATTTTCCTGCTGATGAGGATAAGACAATGGATCTCGGCAGACTTGGTGAGGAATGTGTGAGATTTAAATCCATATACTCCGAATGTACAAATGACAGCCTGTTGCTCCTTAATGAAACTTTTTCAACCACTTCATTTGAAGAAGGCTTCTATATAGCCAAAGACTCTGTAAAGGCTCTTTTGAAAAAGCAGGTCAGAGTGATATATAACACTCATATGCACAAGCTTGCCGCAGATGTGGACGAAATAAATATGGAAAGCGAAGGTGTAAAAGCTTCATCGCTTATTATGAAAAGCGATAACGGAAAACGTTCATTCAAGGTAGAAGTAGCTTCACCCGAGGGGCTATCATACGCAAAGGATATAGCCGAGAAATACGGCGTTACTTATGAAATGCTTATCAAGTCGAAATAAAATTTTTCATTTTTAAGCAAAATGAAATTAACCGAGCCGTCTTTCGTTAATAATTATAAACAAATCCCCTCGATTCGAGGGGATTTGTTACGTGTTTTATAATTCTATTAGCTCCAAAGCAAATTCAATATACTTTTCTTGTATTTCAGCAGCTTCTTCCTCGGTAAGTATTTTTCCGCTGCTATGTTGGATAACCTTTTTCCCCGTTGTATAATCATGGAAAACATATTCAATTAAATTCAGTTCAGAATTCATTTGGTAATTGTAATAACAATATCCATAACCCTGTCCCATAACACTTGAAGATGCAATAACATTATCTTCACACATATAATACCATAAACGCTCTCCAGATTGACACAACTTTACAAGACTATTATCTATTAATGTATACACCTCAGCTATTATGGAGGAACCACTGCCCAACTCACCTGACGTAACAATTAGTTCAGGTGATTCATCACTATTAAGATCAACCAATGCAAACTTTATTGCAGGATCTTTATAGGAATACAGAATACACAATTCGTTTTCCATACATTTATCAAGATCAGAAGCTGATTGTTTAATAGTTGAAAGCTGTAAGCCGTATACTGGATAATCCTTAATATCAAAACCTTTTTCTGCCGGTGGATTAAGATAATCCTCCATAGATAGCGTTCCGCCTGTAGATAGATATGCGTAATAAGAAAGTATCACCGATGCATCCGATGAGTCAATGGTGCCATCCATATTAACATCAGCAACCTCTTCTTGTTTATCTGTAAATGATGATTCATTTCCTGTCTGTATTGCTGCGTATTCAGCAAGCACAGCTGAAGCGTCTGTAGAATCGACAGAACCATCTCCATTTACATCACCAAGAGAATATGCAGGTTCCGTGGTTATAGGTGGCGTAGTTGTTATAGAAGCTGTTGTAGTAATTGTAATAGTTGTAGTTGAAGTAGTAGTTGTAGTTAACGCTGGATTTGTTCCTAATGAAACAAAAGTACGGTCATATTGTTGTGCATATTTCTCAGCTGTAGAGTTATCATATCCCTGAATAATTCCAAGATAATTGCCATTAGGATATATACACGTATTACAGAATGTTACGCCATATACACCATTGTATTCATCATCAATTACGCACTCAGGATTTAATATAGTTACAGAAGAAAGATTATGACAGAGGTAAAAAGCACAATCATCAATTTTTGTTACTGTTTCAGGAATAACTATTCTTTTCAAGCTATCACATGATTCGAAAGCGAAACTTAAAATTTCTGTTACATCACTTGGAATTGTAAATGCTGATACATCTTTTGCTCTGGGTACTCTAATCAATATTGTCATATCTTCAGTATAAAGTATACCATCCTGGCTTGTAAAAGATGGATTATTCTTATCAACATTTATTTCTGCAAGCGAATCGCTGTTCAATCCTTTAAGGTATATATTACGTACATTTGCTGGAATATTCAGAGTTTTAACCCCCGGTGTATCATACAAGAAATAGCTACTAATAGATGCTACTGGTAAATTATTTATTGTATTAGAAATAGTTACAGTATTTTCGCTATTTGCATCTACCTGATCAGCTTCGTAATAATCAAAATAAAAAGTGTACAATATATTATCTGAGATATACCAAAGATCCTCAAAGAAGTTTTCTCTTCCTACTTCCTTCCAGTTTTTGTTTTCATATTCGCTAATGCAGCGATTATACTCTTCTTCCGTTATCTCCTCACCATTTCTCGTATATTTATTAGGAACGGTTGCCCAACTTTGCACAAACGAGTCAATAGTTACAACTTCACCATTAACTATTCTTGAATAATCGGTATATCCCCAACCGCCTGCTCCGCCGCCGCCAGAGCTTTCTATCAAGCCCTCATCGGGGCAATGCGAGAGAAATCCTCCTCTTGGCAGATACATAAGCTCGATAACTTCAGAATTATAATATGTATATAGTTCTGAACCTGAAGCACCTATTGGCTGATAGTTTACAAACAATTCGGGAATGTTATCACCGTTTATATCACGGATTGCATATGTTGAACACATATCTTCTCCGGCTTCTTCTATGCTAACATAAGAATCACTTCTCATAATTTCAAGCAGTTTTTCTCTGTATGCTTCCCGCCAAGCCGGAGTAGTAGTCGTTGTTGCGGTTGTTGTTTGTAATTTTGTAGTTGTCTTTGTGGTAGTTGTTCTTGTAGTCGTGGTGGTAGTGGTAGTAGTCGTTGTAGTGGTGGTAGTAGTTGTTGTTGTCGTTGTTGTAGTGGTGGTTGGTACATATTCTTTAATCTTTATATATCCATTATTCAGACCTTTTGTAAAAAGATATGCCTGCATCAAATCACTTGTTTCATCATCATCAAAATTAGCAAAAATTTCATTTCCTGTGTATACAAGACTAATATTATACTGATCACCATAATCTGCATCAGACGGCAATTTAAATGGAATTGTAATAACATTCCCAACAGTTCCGAAATTTTTATTTCCTGCCGTTGCTATAAATATACGGTTGTTTTCTTCGTTGCATTTTGGATTACATAGAGTAAGTCGATTTGATGCATCGCCTACATCAGCTTCAATACCACCAAAATTATTTTTAACAGGTTCTAATCTGCTGTCATATTCTATGGATAATCCACTTGAACACCAGAAGTTTTCATTGTTATTAAGCTCTGCTAAATCGATTGATACATCTACGACATTATTATTTTTGGCTTCTTCAAGGGTAATTGTATTTTGGCTTACTGATAGAACGGGTTTTATTGGTGATGATTCTATTTCTTCAAGTGTATATTCATTAGTAGGATATGAAATATGATCAATAGGTTTACCAATTACTTCATCTGCGTAAAATAACATTATCATGCTTGTATCAAAACTATTGAGAGTTCTATCACTCTTTAAAAGCTGCCAATTGTATTGATTATTATAAGGTTCATCCCAGTCCCCGAGGAATGCACAAAGTTCATCGAGCTCAGGATATGCGTTAACAGTTTTATTTGTTGTTGGAGTTAATCTTGAAGTTGCTGGACTGCCACCGACCATAATTTTAGCAAAATATGCTAATACGTTTGAAGCATCAGAAGAATTGACAACGGAATTTAGGTCAGTATCACCCTTTATACCAATATAGGCTTTGGCGATCACTTTAGTTCCATCTTCATAATAAAGCGGTTTACCATCATAGAATACATTTAGTTCATACGTAAAATCTGTTTCAGATACCCTATAAGCTGTCATTGGTGAATTACCGCCATTTATCGTATCTTCAAAAGTTATCTTCGAAGAATCGAAATCACATATACCGTTTTCATCCTCAACATAGTTAGCAACTACCATTTCCCCAGGGAATGGATTAGAATCGTAGTTAAAGAAGTAACCGTCTATTACTGTTGCTGTTGTATTCGAATCCCCGTGGATTATTGGATTGGATATTGTTCTATAATCATCAGCAGAATATGTATTAACTGAATTGAAATTCGGAACAATAGCACTTGAAAATACAAGCAGTGCAAGAAGTGATGACAAAAAACGATTTTTTCTATTGTATTTCATAGATAAACCTCCTAAATTTTTACTAAATTACTATCTTAAATATTTACTGCTTACATACCCCCAATAATCATGTCCACTTTCATCGGTATAATAAACATAACTCCATTCACCATTAACGGCAAATTCCCCTATGTAAGTACCCTTTGGAATATGTGTTATTATATCTGCACTTGTTGATGGTGAAGAGCGAAGATTAAGTGGATCTTTTTCAGTATCTACAACTCTACTATACGAACCTGGACATTCAGGTATATCTGCATAAAACACAAAATCAGCACCAGGTTCACTTACTATTATCTCTTTTTTTGTTGATTGAGAACCACTACTTTTTCGTTTATATTCATACTGCCCTACATTTTTCCAACTTAGTGAATCATAATAACTATTTAATTCATTGAACTTATCGTAGCTTATAGGATTGTCATTAATGGAATACTGTGTTCCATATTCAGTTATTTCATCCTTGCTTGTAACATATCCATTTGAATCTACTTTATATATGAATCGTACAACCGCACCGCCATATCCATAAGCTTCAATAAGATGTTCAGACAGGCAAACTCTTGCCCCCTCCCCAAGAAAAGTTTCTTCTATATATTCTGTACCGTTATAAACAAATAAAGATGAAACTACAGCAGCTGAAGTTTCATATTCTATAAATAACTCTGGTATACCATCGCCACTTACATCAAACATATCATATCTAACGCTATCAATTGTATGATTATATTTAATACTTTCAGCATTATATGATTCAATGAACTTATCCAGCGCTTTTATACAAGCATCTTCATAATTCGGAGTTGTCTGCTTTTTATTTAAACTGCTCTTCTCGACATAACCATAGCAGGAATGAGAAAATGCTCCTGCACCCTCAATCCATTGTAAGTAATACCAATTATCATTTTCTGCTGCAACCCAAGCATTACCGTTATATCCTGATCTTATCTCTGAATAGCTTGCATCAGGACCTGAAAGAATAGGAATGTCTGTTATTTGAAGCTCTTTACGTTTTTCCTGTGCATAGAAAACCATATCAGGTGAAGCGTTTTCAAGATAAGAATTTTTACCGCTGTAATACTCATTGTCAACGCTGTATAGAATCTGTTCCTTAATCTCGGCATAAGGATCAGGAGCTGATGTAGTAGTAGCTTTCGTAGTAACAATTTCTGTCGTAGTTGTTGCAGTAGAAGTTGTTATTTCCGTCGTTTTGTCAACCGTTGTAGTAATACTTTCATCTTTTTCAATGTCTGTCACTTGATCTGTATTGCTTTCAGATCCGCCTGTATCAACAGTTTTGTTTTTGGTGAGAAGTAAAACTCCAACACCACCAAGTGCAGCAACAAGTATAATAATTATTGTGACAAGTATGGGGATTGTCTTTGATTTGGCAGGCTTAGGATTACTTGTTGTTGTAGGTGAAATATCTGCCTGATTATCATCTATTGCAGCTTGAAAATCTTTACTGTTTTTCTTCTCTACGACTTCTTCAGAATTTGTCTTATCCTCATTTAATATTTCAGCTTTTTTATCATCGGATTTTTTATTTTCCCATGGTGAACCGCTATCATCATTATCGAATATTTCTTCATCTTCTCCCCATCCTTTGGGGAGTTTTTTATTATCATCCATAATACAATCCTCTATGCTTATTAATCGTTATTTTCTTTATTTTCTTTCGGATTCATTGGTATAATATCCAATCCGCCAAGTACAAAATATGCAAATGCAGGTATAATTGCTAAACCGTAGACAATCATCATAATACGTACAAGCATAACGGATAAGCCTGTATATTCTGCAATACCGCTGCACAATCCCAACATAACTTTATTTTTACTTGAACGATAAAGTTTATGTACTTTCTCCTTACTTATTTTTGCCGGAACGCCTGCATTATATGTTTTTCCGCAATGAGGACAGAAACCGTATGTAGTATATTCGTAAACTCGTTTCTTTTCTATCATAGGAATACCATGCACCAGTAAATGCATACCACAAGTGAAAAATACACTAAGCCAGTATCTCGAACCATAGTCAGGCAATTGGAGAATTGTTCTCTTGTCTGTAAGTCCGCTTATTAACAATGCTTTGTCGCTGTCGCAGTATGGACAATGGATATCTCTTTCGATAACGTTCTGTTCATTTGATGTGTTAATGTTCATAGTATAAACCTCCTGAATGCTGTATAATAATAATCGTTAACCGCAAATTTCTGCA
>JAZSPM010000078.1:0-82281 GCA_045537455.1 Candidatus Ornithomonoglobus sp.
TTATCGAAGTAATGTCAAAACACGACAAAATCTGTAACTACATAGATATGCCCGTACAGCACGGTCATGATAACATTCTGCGTCGTATGGCAAGACGTACCAATCAAAAGGAAATTCTTGATAAAATATCAATGATAAGAACTAAAATGCCCGATGCAATCATAAGAACTTCAATAATCGTCGGCTTCCCCGGCGAAACAGAGGACGAATTTAACACGCTTTACGACTTTGTAGAACAGGTTAAATTTGACCGAATGGGTGTATTTGCATATTCTCAGGAGGAAGGAACAGCAGCAGCAAATTTTGAAGGTCAGCTTGATGATGAAATAAAGCAGGACAGACTCGACAAATTAATGACGCTGCAGCAGGGAATTTCACTTGAACTGAATAAAAAGAAAATAGGAAATATTATAGAAGTTCTTGTTGAAGGCTATGATGAAGAAAGCTTCCTGTTCTACGGCAGAAGCCGTGGAGACAGTATAGATGTTGACGGTAAGGTATATTTCGGTACAGAAGAAGACGTTTGTGCCGGTGATATAATTAATGTAGAAATTCTTGATGCAGACGAATACGACCTCGCCGGAAGAATGACTGAAAGGAGAAAGTTATGAATACAGCAAATAAATTAACAATATTTAGAGTTATACTTGTTCCGATTTTTATGGCACTTATGCTTATAGACAGTTTCGCTTGTCAGATGGCAGCATTAGCAGTATTTGCGATTGCTTCATTTACTGATTTCTTAGACGGTCAGATAGCCCGTAAGCATAATCAGATAACAACATTTGGAAAATTTATGGATCCTCTTGCAGACAAAGTTCTGACAACTGCGGCATTTATAATATTCTTACAGCAGGGAGTTATAGATTCATGGGCAATAATGCTTATTCTTACCCGCGAGTTTATGGTTGCAGGCGTAAGACTGTGTGCTGTTGGTGAAGGAAATGTTATTGCAGCTTCATTCTGGGGCAAGTTCAAAACAGTTTCACAGATGGTTGCAATCATTGCTTCAATTCTGATACTTAATATGCCATTCATCCCCGAAGCAACAGGCATTCTTATATCGGCAATACTTATATGGCTTTCAGTTGTGTTTACAGTTATATCAGGTATAGAATACCTTGTTCAGAACTGGCATTTGATGAAATTAAAATAAATTTATGTATTATATACGTAAAAGACAATAAAATATAAAGGCAGAAAGGAATAAAAAAATGTTTTTAAAGAAGATTGAAAATTTAGTGAAATTTGATGAGAACGGACTTGTACCTGCTATAGTACAGAACGCACAGTCAAGAGAAATTCTCATGATGGCATATATGAACGAGGAAGCTTTTGTTAATACAGCACAAACAGGACAAGCTACATTCTGGTCAAGAAGCCGTAATGAGCTTTGGCTAAAAGGCGAAACCTCAGGAAATACAATGGAGGTTGTAGAAATCAGAGTTGACTGTGACCGTGACTGTGTTTTACTTCTTGTGATACCGGCAGGAGAAGCTTGTCATACAGGAAACAGAAGCTGCTTCTACAGAAAGCTTATAGACGGAAATTTGGTTGAAGATACAGACCCATCAAACGCACACGATCCACTTATTCAGGAGGAACACACTGTTCTTCACAGAAAGTTCCATCCAAAAGAAGGAAGCTATACAAACTATCTGTTTGCAAAGGGTGCTGATAAAATCCTGAAAAAAGTCGGCGAAGAAGCTGCCGAGGTTGTTATCGCAGGCAAAAACCGTAACCGTGACGAAATTAAATATGAGGTTGCCGATTTAATGTATCATCTGACTGTTATGCTTGCAGATAATAAAATATCATGGCAGGATATATATGAAGAAATGAATAAGCGTAGAGGCTAAACAAAAAAATCCCACGACCATTGTCGTGGGATTTTTATATCAATTTTGTTTTCTTACTATTGTATATTCATCTCCAAATCTGAAATACGGACAGGACTTTTCACGTCCTGTCACAAACCTCATCATCTCATCCTCATCAAGATTCATCGAACAGAGCATTTCCTCGTATTCCTCGTCGTATTCGTAGAACATACACATATCACAGCAGGATTTCATATTCCTGCTGCCTTTCTGAGTGCATCTGCCATATCAGTCTTTTCCCATGCCACATTCAAGTCCTCACGTCCCATATGACCGTAAGCCGCAAGCTTGCGGTAAATAGGCTTTCTTAAATCAAGTCTGTTGATTATAGCATAAGGTCTTAAATCAAACACTTCTCTGATTGCCGCTTCAATCTTCTCCTCAGAAACTTTTCCTGTTCCGAAGGTATCAACCATGATTGAAACAGGCTTTGCTACACCGATTGCATATGCAAGCTGAACCTCGCATCTGCTTGCAAGCCCTGCCGCAACAACATTCTTTGCAACCCAACGTGATGCATATGCGGCACTTCTATCAACCTTTGTCGGATCCTTACCGCTGAACGCGCCGCCGCCATGACGAGCATAGCCGCCGTATGTATCAACAATAATCTTTCTGCCCGTTAGTCCGCTGTCACCGTTAGGTCCGCCGATAACAAAACGTCCTGTAGGATTTATAAATATTTTTGTATTATCATCCATAAGCTCCGCCGGAACTGTCGGGATTATAACCTCTCTCTTTATATCTTCTCTTAGCTTATTTATATCAATTTCAGGTGAATGCTGACTTGAAACAACAACTGTATCAATTCTTACAGGCTTGTCATCTTCATATTCAACAGTAACCTGAGTCTTTCCGTCCGGACGAAGATAATCAAGAATACCGTCCTTACGAACCTCTGTCAATTTCATTGCCATTTTATGTGCAAGCGAGATAGGTAACGGCATAAGCTCCGGTGTTTCATCACAAGCATAACCGAACATCATACCCTGATCTCCTGCACCTGTTGAGTTTTCGCTGTCGTTTCCGCCTTCCTCACGGTTTTCAAAGCCCGAATTTACACCCTGAGCAATATCAGGCGACTGCTCATCTATCGTAGTAACAACAGCACAAGTAGTACCGTCAAATCCGAATTTTGCTCTGTTATAGCCAATATCAAGAACAACCTGTCTTGCAACCTTAGGGAAGTCCACATAACAGTTAGTTGTGATTTCACCCATAATTGAAACTATACCCGTTGTACAGGTAGTTTCACAGGCAACTCTTGCATTAGGATCATTTTTTAAAATTTCATCAAGTATAGCATCTGAAATCTGGTCACATATTTTATCAGGATGTCCCTCTGTAACCGATTCAGAAGTAAAAAGCTTTCTGCTCATATCAAGTATTTCCTTTCATAGTTTGTCTATATCTATTTTACAACATATTCGATTAAAAGTCAACAATTTACAGCAAATGATTTTCAATATAATTAACGACTGCCATTGCCGCATGAGAATTATTGTCAACAGTTATCATATCCGCCGCTTTTTTTATAACCTCAACAGCATTGGCAACTGCTACCCCCATGCCAGCCATGGTAACACTTGAAACATCATTCTCATTATCTCCCATAGCTATTGTATTTTTATGGTCAATACCAAGATAATCAGCTAAACGAAGCATTCCGTTACCCTTAGTTGAGCCTTTTGGAAGAAGTTCATAATACCATGGGCTTGAGCGTGTCCAATCGAATAAATCTGCAAATTCACTTTCATTAAGAAGCTTTTTTAAAGGCTCAATTTCATTTTCTTCTACCATAAAAAGAACTTTACGCCACTCTTCTTTTATGTCCTTGTAATCAATATAATTTTCAGGGAATTTTTCCCATGCTCTGTATTCCTCTACTCTGCGGTTCGTCTTTGGATGATAAGACTGTGTATCGCTGCAAACAACAATACCTGCCGAAGGAAAATTTTTGTCAATAAATTCAACCGCCTTAAACGCTACTTCATCAAGCTTTGCCTGCCATATATATTTTTCAGCTGAAATATCGTAAATTGCCGCACCGTTAAAACATACCACAGGTGCATTCGGCACAATATATTTTAAAATGTTGTTTACTCCCATCGGAGTACGTCCGGTTGCAAATGTGAACTTTCCACCATTGTCCATAAAATACTGTAATGCCTTTACATTCTCATCCGATATATGCTTATCGTCTGTCAAAAGTGTGTCGTCTAAATCGCTGCAAAAAAGCAAGCCGTCAAATTTCCCCATTATGTTCCTTCTCCTATCCTCTTAAAATACCCTTTCTGTAAGCCTCAACCAAAGCTCGCAAAGCCGATATTTTTGTTTTCCATGTTTTACCTGCATCTGTATCTTCAACTAAAATACGTTCAGGTGCCGTAGATATTATATCAAGGCTTGAATATATATCCTTTTCCTCGTTTATTGCACTTTCTACACTCTCAAAGGTACCATGCTCACTAAGCAACAATCCATGCGAGTTAAACAGCAATGTATAGCCTGCAATTCCCGTCTGTGACTGATACGCTTTTGAGAGACCTCCATCAATGACAAGTAGCTTTCCTCCTGCTTTAACAGGACTTTCTCCCTTTTTGATTTTAACAGGAACGTGTCCGTTAATTATATGTGAGAACGAGTCAGGATTTATACCAAACTCCATAAGTATTTTACGGCATATTTCAGGCTCTGATGAAAGCTTGTAATATGGGTCTTTAATCTCGGTCCATGTGCTTTCGTCCTCTATAAAATAACGTTCAAATGAAGTCATTTTATTTTTACCGTATACAGGTGAGTATGAGCCACACCACAAGAACCATAGAAAATCCTCACCATATGCTTTTTCAGGTGAGCCATTCTTTCCGAAATATCCTTCTCGTGCAATCTGTTCTGCTTTATCAAGTAAACTTCTTCCGCTTACCTTTTCGCCTTTTAGCTCAACCTCACGGAACTCCCCATCCTCTGTAAGAGGAATACATCCGTGATACAGCAAATTATTATTATAGCAAAGATACATACTTCCCTTTGAATACAGGAATCTGACATGAGACTGAAGCTTTTCTGAATGAAGGAACGAAGAACGAAGTGACTCCATCAGTGTCTGCTCCTCAACAGTCAATCTGAACGGATCATCAGGATTTATGGTTGGGAAATTAGTATCTCTCAGCTTATATTTCTTCCCCTCTATAAGCACAGTTCCCTCTTCATAGTTGACTCTGTCAAGAAGTAAATGGTTATCCATCATAAATTCAGGATGATTCTTTATAATCTGCCCTTCAAGCTTGAACTGTATTATGGAAATCGCCTTATGCATCTTTGCCCACAGGTCTCCGTCATGCTGTGATAAACGCACATGATTTGGATTTCTCAATTTAAAGCACTCACAAGGGTCATCGCCATAGGTTTCCATTGCAAATACAGTCAGCGGACGCATATTAATACCATATCCATCTTCAAGGCAATCAAAATTCGCATATTTTGTTGAAATTGACAGAACTGTTGCGATACAAGCCAACGAGCCTGCCGCCGCCCCCATCCACTGAACATCATGATTACCCCACTGTATATCTACGCTGTGATAATTTTTCAATGTATTTAAAATTATATCGGCTCTCGGGCCTCTGTCAAAGATGTCTCCGATTATATGAAGCCTGCCTATTGCAAGCTTTTGGATAAGATTTGCAATATCTACAATACAATCATCTGCCTGACCAAGCTCTATTATACAGTTTATCGACTCATTATAATAGTCTTCCTTATCAGTACCGTAGTCTACAGGTGCATGAATAAGCTCGTCTATCGTATTACCAAATGACTCCGGCAATAGCTTTCTTACAGACTCACGTGTGTATTTTTCTGAAAAAAGACGGCAAATTTCAATCAGACGGTATAAGGTTATTTTATACCAATCCTCAAGATTATTTACTCTGCGTTTTATCCAATCAAGCTTTTGTTCAGGATAATATATAAGCGTACAAAGTATCTGCCTGTCCTCTTCTGACAAGGTTCTGCCGTACAGGTCTTTTATCTTGCTTTTTATAATTCCTGATGCATTTTTTACAATATGAAGAAACGATTCATATTCGCCATGAATATCACTCATAAAATGCTCAGTGAGCTTTGGAAGCTTCTGCAAAGACTGCAAACGTATTATTTCAGTGCAAGCCGATTTTATGTCAGGATACTGCTCTGATAATATTTTCAGATATTCTATATTATATTCCATAAGAACTCCTTCTCATATAAAAATCTTATCATCTTAATTATATAGCAAAATCCCCGAAAAATCAATAATAAAAACAAATATTTGTGAGTTATTAATATTAATTAAAAGCTCGCAATATTTGTAATTGTATGGTATAATGCACAAAATGTAATATTTGAAGAAATGTATGAAATAGTTAATATAATAAAAAACTGAACTAATAACTTCGTTCAGTTTTTTATTATGCTAATCTTATTATATTCCAGCAATTTATGGTTTATTTGAAATTAGTAATTGCATCTGCGATTCTCTTTGAAAGCTTATCCTTTGTAGGCGGATGAATCTGATCATTTTCGCATACATCTGCCGAAACGACTGTTTTTACATAGGGCATCATTTTCTGTACATCAAGCTGTGCCCGCTGAATACCTTTCCAGGCTTCGCCCAATTCTCCTTTTCTGTTGATATAGTCAGCTATTTGTACAATAATAAACGGCAACAGCTCATCACCGAAATCTCTTCGCCATACGTTTATAAGCTCGCTTAATTCCCTTGCATAAAAACTAGCTTCTTCCGGCGAAGCATCGCTTTCACCCTGATACCAGACTACACCTGAAAGAGAAAATGGAATAACCTGTGATAAAGCATATGAATATAATTGACCGTCAGCATTCCACTGACCGTAAAATTCATGGAAATGATCAGGATACTTTTTATCGTCAGGAATATTAATATTAAGCTTTTCAAAAGTCCCCTTTGGTACCCAGCTTTCTATAACCGAAGCTCCCTGATAACATGCAACAGCACCAACTGCAACATCTTTTTTAGTTATTTCATTGCTCACAAAATATGCAATAGCAGACCATTCCTTCACTTCATCCGCTTTACACACCTGCCATCCGTCATCAGCAGTAAAATAATCTGTCTTTTCTATTCTGTCTGTTGAGAATAAACGAAGCTTTTCATTTGAATCAAAAGCACAGTTTGAAGCACTCGATTCTTTTATTTTAAACTGCATATTTGACTGACCTGCAAACAAATATACCTCACCAACAAAAATATCTTCAAGAATAACCTCACTATCCGCAAAAACAGCTTTTAATTCATACGGGCCACCATATCCCATAGGCGGAAATTTCACTATCCAATTATCATCCTCCGATATTACCGTTTTTGTTTGTCCTGCAAATGTAATTTCTGCTTTTCCTGCTCCGCTTCCATATATTTTTATCGGCTTTTGTGCGGCAAAAACCATATGAGAACTAAAAATCTTATTTAATCTCATAGCTTCTTTCTCCTTTAATTTATTATGCTATCTGCAATTCTGCAATTAATTTTATACATATCTTCGTAAATATCCAAAGGCAGCTTGACTGAAGGGACTGTTTCAAGCGAAAATACTCCCTCAAAATCAATTTCATGTAGTGCATCTGCAAAATCCTGCCAATCAATAATTCCCGAGTACGGTACTAAATGTAAATCCATTGAGTTTCGGTTATCGTGAACATGAAGCACCTGTATCTTAGTTCCAAGTCTGCGTACTTCATCTCCAAGCGACAAATCTTTAAATACCGATACATGACCTGTATCAAGACAAATTTTAAAATGTTCATCATTAATTGTTTCAACAACTTTTAAAATATCAACCGGCTTTGCCAGAGAAAATTCAAGCATAGGCATATTTTCAAGACAAATCGTAACGTCGTATTCCTTTGCAGTTTTTAAAAGTTCACGCATGAACTCAATATTCATATCCCAAGTTTTTTGTACTTCATCAGGACTGTTTATCTCTGTCACTCCATACGGCATAATAGGATGCACCACCCAATTTTTACACCCAAGAACAGATGTCATACGAATAGATTTTTTCATTTTTTCCATTCTCTCATTTCTGTCCTCGTCAGTAAAATCCCTCGCCGGCCATCTCCACGGGCCATGAACCTGAGATATTTCAATTCCTGCTTGCTCTACCAGAGCTTTATCTTTTAAAAGTATTTGGTCTGACTCCGATTCAGGCAATGTATATATTTCTGTCTCGGTATTTGCCATATTATAATCAACACATGAATAACCAAAATCTTTTATTTTTTTATAGCTCTCATCTTCCCATTTTGAATACGCAATCCACCGATCAAATTCAACTCCAACTTTCATATTTTTGTTTCCTTTGCAAAAAATTCACATAATCATTTATTTTTAAATTTTTCCTAATTATATCATATTCACCCTTAATAGTCAAGTAAATTACACATTGATTTGATGAATTATCAGTTATTCTAACATTTTTTCGCTACATAAATCGAAAAAGCCAATGCCGCGCCTCCTATTTTCAAATGCGAAAAGCCAGCTCTTTAAATTATAGTAGATTTCAAACCGAATTCTACTAATAGAATAAAACATCTCCTCCATTTAGTCTTATCAGTGCTTCAAGCATATAATAATCACCATAAATCAGCGGAATATTCATCATACAGTCGATTATTACATAACCTGCTTTTGAAACATCACCATCAATATATGGGTTATCATTCCATGCCCTGATGAACTGACCTTTTGGATTATATCTTCCGGCTAAAATTGTTGCCGCATGCAACGCTCTTATCTTTGATTCTTCATCCCCTGTTATCTTATAGTCTGCAACATTGGTGAATAGATAACATAAAAGACATCTTCAATACATGAAGATGTCTTTTTTCATATGTACCATTATTTCAAATTGTTAATCTGTTCAATACAGTTTTTACATATGTTCTTATCGTTATAGCTTATAATATCTTCTGAACTACCGCAGAAAACACAAGCCGGCTCGTATTTCTTTAATATAATCTTATCGTCTTCTGTGTAAATTTCAAGTGCATCCTTAACATCAACATCAAATTTTCTTCTTAGCTCAATAGGAAGCACAATTCTTCCAAGCTCATCTACTTTTCGTACAATACCCAATGATTTCATGTCGAATACCTCCGTAATTAATATTATTTCATCTGATTATGTAATATATTATATCACATTACACTCATATTGTCAACATAAAACATTTGTAATCAAAACATACAAAAACAGCCTGCGGAATCCGCAGGCTGTTTAACCATCGAATATAAATTAATTGACCCTAAAATTAATTATTCGTCGATTTCAGATACGACACCTGAACCAACTGTTCTACCACCCTCACGGATAGCGAAACGAAGACCCTTTTCAATAGCGATAGGTGTGATTAGCTCAACGCTCATCTTTACGTTATCGCCAGGCATACACATTTCTGTGCCTTCAGGTAGATTGATAACACCTGTAACGTCTGTTGTTCTGAAATAGAACTGAGGTCTGTAGTTGTTGAAGAATGGAGTATGACGTCCGCCTTCTTCCTTTGTCAATACGTAAACCTCACCCTTGAACTTTGTATGAGGATTAATTGTACCAGGAGCTGCAAGAACCTGACCTCTCTGGATCTCTGTTCTCTGAACACCTCTTAGAAGTGCACCGATGTTATCACCAGCTTCAGCATAGTCAAGAAGCTTTCTGAACATTTCGATACCTGTTACAACAACCTTTCTGCTTTCGTCTGTCAAACCAACGATTTCAACTTCGTCGTTAACCTTTAACTGACCTCTCTCAACTCTACCTGTAGCAACTGTACCACGGCCTGTGATTGAGAAGATGTCCTCGATAGGCATAAGGAATGGAAGATCTGCCTTTCTTTCCGGTGTAGGAATGTAAGCATCAACCTCGTTCATAAGGTTAAGGATACACTCATACTCAGGAGCGTTTACATCTGTTGATGATGACTCGATTACACCAAGAGCTGAACCCTTAACGATAGGAATATCATCACCAGGGAACTCATACTCTGAAAGAAGGTCTCTGATTTCCATCTCAACCAATTCCATAAGCTCTTCGTCGTCAACCTGGTCAGCCTTGTTCATGAATACAACGATGTAAGGAACGCCAACCTGTCTTGAAAGAAGAATGTGCTCTCTTGTCTGAGGCATAGGACCGTCTGCAGCTGATACAACAAGAATAGCACCGTCCATCTGAGCAGCACCTGTGATCATGTTCTTAACGTAGTCAGCGTGTCCCGGACAGTCAACGTGAGCGTAGTGACGTGACTCTGTCTCGTACTCAACGTGAGCTGTTGAAATTGTGATACCTCTTTCTCTCTCTTCAGGAGCCTTATCTATGTTTGCATAGTCTGTTGCTTCTGCAAATCCCTTCATTGATAGTACCTTTGTGATAGCTGCTGTAAGAGTTGTCTTACCGTGGTCAACGTGGCCGATTGTACCAATGTTAACGTGCGGCTTATTTCTTTCGAATTTAGCTTTTGCCATTTTAAAATTCCTCCTTAAAATTTATAACTTTTAGTACTTATATTGTACAATTTTTTTTAGAAAAAATCAAGTCTTTTCCAAAAATTTTTTTTAAAATATATAAAATTTTTCCGCAAAACAGGATTTTACTCCTGTTTTGCGTTAATTTTACAACAATTAGTTGCTCTTTGTTCTGTCATTCATAATCTTTTCCTGGATAGATCTTGGAACTTCGCTATAGTGTGAAGGCTCCATAGTATACTGACCTCTACCCTGTGTACCTGAACGAAGAATTGTAGCGTAACCGAACATCTCTGAAAGAGGTACATCGGCTGTTACCTGTGTGATACCGCCTGAACGTGATTCCTGGCTCTTAACCATACCACGTCTTGAGCTTAAGTCACCGATAACGAAACCAAGGTAATCGTCCGGAACGATAACGTTAACAAGCATGATAGGCTCCTTGATAACAGGATCTGCCTTCTTCATACCTTCCTTGAATGCCATTGATGCAGCAATCTTGAACGCCATTTCTGATGAGTCGACTTCGTGGTATGAACCATCGTAAAGTGTTGCCTTTACGTCAACTACGTTATAGCCTGCAAGAACACCGCTCTGCATAGCACCCTGGATACCTGCATCAACAGCCGGGATATATTCCTTAGGAATAGCACCTCCGACAATAGCGTTAACGAACTCATATCCTTTACCTTCCTCAAGCGGCTCAAGCTTAAGCAATACGTGACCGTACTGACCCTTACCACCTGACTGACGTGCATACTTATGCTCGATGTTAACTTCTTTTCTGAATGCCTCTCTGTATGAAACCTGAGGCTCACCAACGTTTGCTTCTACCTTAAACTCACGAAGCAGACGGTCAACGATAATCTCAAGGTGAAGCTCACCCATACCTGCGATAATTGTCTGACCTGTTTCTTCGTCTGTGTAGGTCTTGAATGTTGGGTCTTCTTCTGCAAGCTTTGCAAGAGCTATACCCATCTTTTCCTGACCAGCCTTAGTTTTAGGCTCGATAGCAACACGGATAACCGGTTCAGGGAAGTTCATTGATTCAAGAATAATAGGATTATTCTCGTCACAAAGTGTTTCACCTGTTGTTGTATTCTTCAAACCAACAGCAGCAGCAATATCACCACTGTAGCAACAGTCGATATCCTTACGGCTGTTAGCGTGCATCTGTAGAATTCTACCCATACGCTCTTTGTGACCCTTACATGAGTTCAATACGTATGAACCTGATTCAACAACACCTGAGTAAACTCTGAAGTAGCAAATCTTACCAACAAACGGGTCTGTTGCAATCTTGAATGCAAGAGCTGCAAACGGAGCATTATCTGTTGAAGGTCTTTCCTCCTCCTCGTTTGTATCAGGATTGATACCCTTAATGTCTGCTATATCTGTTGGAGCAGGCATATAGTCAATAACAGCGTCAAGAAGCATCTGAACGCCCTTATTTCTGTATGATGTTCCGCAAAGCATTGGAACAATCTGGTTGCTGATTGTAGCTTTTCTAAGTGAAGCCTTTAATTCATCAACTGTGATTGATTCAGGATCCTCAAAGAACTTCTCAAGAAGTGCTTCATCTGTTTCACAGATAGCTTCAATCATCTGATCACGATATTCCTGAGCCTTATCAAGCATATCCTCCGGAATTTCTTCGATTCTTACATCGTTGCCAAGGTCATCATAATATACCTCTGCCTTCATGTTCATAAGGTCTATGATACCCTTGAATGTTTCCTCAGCACCGATAGGAAGCTGAATAGGAACACCGTTAGCGTGAAGTCTCTCATGTACCATGCCTACAACCTTGTAGAAGTCAGCACCCATGATATCCATTTTGTTTACGTATATCATTCTTGGTACGCTATAGTCATCAGCCTGTCTCCAAACTGTTTCTGACTGAGGCTCAACACCACCCTTAGCACACATAACTGTTACCGAACCGTCAAGAACCTTCAATGAACGCTGAACCTCAACTGTAAAGTCAACGTGTCCCGGTGTATCGATAATGTTTACTCTGTGCTTGATACCGCTCTTATAGCCTTCCTTCTTTGTCCAGAAGCAAGTTGTAGCAGCTGATGTGATTGTGATACCACGCTCCTGCTCCTGAGCCATCCAGTCCATTGTAGCGGCACCGTCATGAGTTTCACCTATTTTATGGTTAATACCTGTATAATACAGAATTCTTTCTGTAGTAGTTGTCTTACCGGCGTCAATGTGAGCCATGATACCGATATTTCTTGTATTTTCAAGTGAAATTTCTCTAGCCAAAATATTTTCCTCCTTTCAATAAAGGTAAAAATTTATCAAAATTTATAAGTTTTAATTTGCGTTAGCTTTATCAAAAACACAAACTAATTTCGTCGTAGGTTTGGTGTATAAGCGTTTCAATTTTGACGCCGACGTACGTTTGGTACTTCAAGTCCAAATTGAAATGCTTAGATGCCTAAGATACGGCGAAATCCTACCAGCGGTAGTGTGCGAATGCCTTATTAGCTTCTGCCATCTTATGAGTATCTTCACGCTTCTTAACTGAACCGCCTGTACCGTTGATAGCATCAATAAGCTCATTTGCAAGTCTTTCTTTCATTGTCTTTTCGTTACGCTCTCTTGAGTAACGAGTAAGCCATCTAAGACCTAAGGTCTGTCTTCTTTCAGGACGAACCTCCATAGGAACCTGATATGTGGCACCACCGACACGTCTTGCTTTTACTTCAAGAACAGGCATGATGTTATCCATTGCCTCCTGGAATGCCTCAAGAGCATCCTTGCCGGTCTTTTCTGTTACGATTTCAAATGCATCGTATACAATCTTCTGTGCAACACCCTTTTTACCGTCAAGCATGATGTTGTTGATAAGCTTTGTAACAACTATGCTGTTGTAAATCGGATCAGGTAATACTTCTCTTTTTGCTATAAAACCTTTTCTTGGCACTTTACTTCCCTCCTTCATTATTTGTGCAGCGTACATTGCCGCGTCATGAATATCACAGGTACTCTGAATTTAGTTTTTCAAAATTCCGTCAGCGCGTATCAAATGTATAATCTATTAAAAATAACTCGATATGCACTTGTGATACTGCTGCTGATGTTAATCAATACAGCATTAAATTACTTCTTTTCCTTTGGCTTCTTAGCACCGTACTTTGAACGTGACTGAAGACGACCGTTAACACCCTGAGCATCAAGAGTACCTCTGATGATGTGGTATCTTGTACCAGGAAGGTCTCTAACTCTTCCGCCTCTGATAAGAACAACACTGTGTTCCTGAAGATTGTGTCCGATACCCGGAATGTAAGCTGTTACTTCGATACCGTTTGTAAGTCTTACTCTGGCAATCTTTCTTAAAGCTGAGTTAGGCTTCTTAGGTGTAGCAGTTCTTACTGCAGTACAAACGCCTCTCTTCTGCGGTGAGCTCTTGTCAGTGGTCTTCTTCTTCAATGAGTTCAAGCTCTTCTGAAGAGCAGGAGCCGTTGACTTCTTAGTAGATGTTTTTCTACCAGTTCTAACCAGTTGGTTAAATGTAGGCATACCGTGTTACTTCCTTTCTTTATTATTTTAATACAACTGCACAGCTTGAGCCAACGTCTATTCCGCACAGCTCTCCAAGCTCTTTCATAGTAGGGATATAAAAAACCTGCACGCCTTTTTCAGACGCCGATTGTTCAACAGGAACGCTTATTTTTGATTCGCAGTCCTCTGCAAGAAAAACTTTTGCAGCCTTGTCCTCTTTTACAGCTCTTACGACCTGCTTGAATCCAACTGCAAGCTTCGCCTTATCTGCTTCGCTTATCATTGCTAAGTTCTCCCTCCGTCTAATTATACCCACTATTTAAGCAGTCTATAAGATTATATAAAAAAACCCTCGACTTGTCAAGGGTTTTTAATAATTTTTTTCACTTTTTTACAACTTATGAGCAAATTTCTTAAATTATGTTGAAAAATAACACATCAAATCATATTTCTTTAGGGCAAAATCTACTGTATTAATAGTAATTAACTTTTATTCCGCCCAATGCCGCATTGTATTCTTCCATTTTATTTATAATTCTCTCACGTCTTGCACCGGTTGCAGGCGTTGGCTGATAATTATTCATACCCGTCTCATAAACTGATGAGATTGTACACGGCACAAGTGTAATTTCGCTGTTCTTTACGCCGTTTTCTACGGTAAATGTATGACGGTATATAATCGTATCCATATCGGAAGGGCTGTCATTTCCACCGAAACAGAAATTACCCAAACTATAAGCAATAGTTCCGCCGTTGTATGATTCTATTCCCTGTAAAACATGAGGGTGCGCTCCAAGAACAAGGTCAACTCCCAAATCAATCGCCCTATGACCGTATTCTATTTGTTCGTCATTCGGCTCTGTTGCTTTTTCCATGCCCCAATGTATATACGCTATAATTATGTCGGGATTATAGCTTTTCACCTGAGCGACTGCCGATTCAAGTCTCGTTCTGTCAACATCGTTCAACTGATTTATACCAAACAAGCCTATTTTTAAACCGTTTACTTCATATATATTTATATTCACACTGTCAAAAACAGTTATTCCTGCATTATTCAAAATATTATGTGTATCCTTATAGCTTATTTCTCCGTAATCACGTGAATGATTATTTGAAAGACTTGCCGCTTCTATATTTCCGTCAGTCAGTATTTCTGCATATGACGGCAAGCCTCTGAAGGCAAACAGCTTGTCCTCTCTTGTTCCGTTTTCAGAAAGCGTACCTTCAAAATTTACGATTGTCAAATCGTCGTCGGCAAAAATATGCTTGACATTCTGCATAAAATACGCATTCCCGTTTTCTTCTGCCGTTTCTACAAAGCTTTTCGTCTGCCATGTATTTATATCCGTACCGAAGGTACAGTCGCCTGCCGCACTGATTGTAACAGTCCTCACTGGAACAGGCGTAGCTGTTGCTGTAAGCAAAACTTCTTCCTCTCTGTTCTTTTGAGAAAAAGAGCTTATGCACGCTGCCACAAGTACTGCCACACCTAATATTGTTATAAACCTTCTTGTGCTCATAGTACATCCTTTCCTTATTATTATAGTAAACATTTACTCCATTATATCAAAAAAGAAAATGAATATCAATAGAAATTATAAATTTTATATTGACAAATCAAAATTAGTATGATATAATGCAATCGGTTGCACAGGAGGTAAATATATGGAAAACAAAGTTACTATATATACCATCGCCCAAGAGCTTGGAATGAGTCCGTCAATGGTAAGTCGTGCATTAAGCCCAAACGGAAAGGTAGACGAAGAAAAACGTAAGCTGATTATTAAAACAGCCGAAAAATACAATTTCACACCTAACCGCTTTGCTTCAAGACTTTCAGGCAGACACATAAGGATAGGTATTCTTTTATACAACCGTTTTAAACCCATAGCAGATAAAATGCTTGACGGTATAGAAACAGCTTACAATGAGTACAGGGATTATAAAATTGAATACAAAATAAAAATAATTAAAAGCATTGATAAAAAACCGTGGGAATGTGAAAACGAGCTTTTTGCGTTTTCTGATTTTGACGGTGTCATTATTTCAGGATTCGGTTCAGACAAATGTACCGATATGCTCAAACGCTTTGTTCAAATCAATCCCAACCTTGTTCAGCTGCAAAGCATAAACGAGCAAGCTGATTGCTTATTTGTATCAAGACATAATGAGGAAACGGCATCAAATCTTGCGGCAGAATTTTTATACAACTGCCTCAAAAGAGGAAATAAAAATGTTTTGTTGTTCACAGGATGGAAAATCAATCCTTTGCACAGACGTGCTGAGGAAGCATTCAAAAACGCCTGCGAAGAATACGGCTTAAATTTTATTGACTGTATTGATATGCAGGACAGCGACAAAGTGCTTGAAGACCTTCTACCCTCCGTTTTTGAAAAGTATAAAAACATCGACGGAATTTATATAACAAGCGGTAACAGTATTCCGCTTTGCAAATATATAAAAGAAAACAAGCTTGATGTATCTCTTGTTACGTTTGACACCTATGATGAGCTTAAAGAATATATATTAAACGGTACAATATCAATGACAATATCGCAAAACGTCAAGCTACAGACACAAAATGCATTTAAAATGCTTGCAGATTATCTTATAATGGGTAAAATTCCCGAAAAAACAATATTTACCGCAATAAGACCGATAATGAAAAGCATTTTGTAAAAATACCTGAAAACGGTATTTTTTCGACCACATTGCAACCGATTGCACTAACAGTAAAAAAGGAGAAAAAAATGACAAGTCTTTTAGTAATTATATCAATAACCTCAATGGTGACACAAAACAGCCTTTTTAATAATGTATGTAAAAAAGAACTGAAAACAAATAATCACATATATTATTTCAATACCTTTGTTTATTTAATATGTATAGTTTTGTTCGGAGCAATGCTTATTAACAGCACTGTATCAGCATATACACTTATTTCAGGCATTGTATTCGGAATTATAACAGCACTCAGCAATTTATACAGAATGCTTGCTCTTTCAAAAGGACCTATGAACATTACACTTCTTATAACTACATCATCAATGATAATACCAACTATGTCAGGAGTATTTTTCGGAGAGCGTTTCAGTCTGATGAAATTACTTATGGTTGCAATACTGCTTGTGTTCATCTACATATCACTTGACAACAAAGACAATAGCGGAATAAATAAAAAATGGATATTATTCTGTGCTTTGGCATTTATATTTCAAGGCAGTGTGGGAGTCTTGCAAAAAGTACATCAGACTTCTGTTCATCGTGACGAAGTCAGCGGATTTTTGTTTATGGCGTTTATATGTTCTTTCATATATAATAGGATAAGAATAAAAGGCGGAACAAAGGAGCTGAAATTCTCCAAAAAGCATATAGCTATAGCTTTAATTTGCGGGCTTTGCACTTTCCTCATGAATTTTCTGAATTTAAAGCTGTCCGGACTTCTGCCAAGTCAACTGTTCTTCCCTCTTGTAAACGGAAGCTCGATTGTTTTGTGTTCACTAATGGCAATAATTGTATTTAAAGAAAGACCGACAAAAAAGCAGCTTATCGGCTTAATAGGCGGTATAATTTCATTAATTGCAATATGCCTTGTAAAATAAAAATATAATAATCAAAAGGAGAGAAAAACAATGAAAATATTATCAATAGGAAACAGTTTTTCACAGGATGCACAAAGATATCTTCACAGATTAGCCAAGCATGACGGCGTAGATATGAAGACAGTAAACCTTTTTATAGGCGGATGTTCTCTCAGTGAACACCACACAAACATTCTTGAAGACAATGCAAAGTACACTTTTGAATTCAACGGAGAAAATACAGGTATAAAGGTGTCTATCCGTCAGGCTCTCGAAAGCGATGACTGGGATTTTGTAACACTTCAGCAAGCAAGCAGATATAGCCCCGACTACACCACATACACTCCACATTTAGAAGCTGTAGCGGAATATGTAAGAAAACACTGTCCTACCGCAAAAATTCTTATCCATAATACATGGGCATATGAGGACGGTTCTGACAGACTTCTTGAGCTTTTAAAATATAACAAAGCGAAGGATATGCTTCGTGACGTCAACGCTTCTTATAAAAAGGCTGCAAAAGAAATTAACGCTGATGGTATAATTCCATGTGGCATCGCTATGATGAATGCACTTGACTTCGGAATAAAACAAATCCACCGGGATATGTTCCATGCCGGATGGGGTGCAGGAAGATATCTTCTTTCTCTTACATGGTATAAGCATCTTACAGGTAACGATATTTCAAATAACAGTTTTAATGATTTTGATGTACCCGTAACTGACGAAGAAAGAGAAATTGTAATAAAAGCTGTAAATGAAGCTTTCTCATCGTTCTGATTTTTTAAATCTATTAAATCAATAAAATGCTCTAAAAATATAAAAAAAAAGGAGAATAGTTATGGAACGGATACCCCCATGGAAGGGAAGCTTTCCCGCATTTAAAATTTTCGGCAATTTATATTTTGTCGGAACACAGCCTGCATCAACACACATTATTGACTAAGAAAAGAGAAGCTGTGTTATTATAAAATATTTTTAAAAAATAATAAAAAAACTATTGACAAATAAGAAAAAATGTGGTATCATATTTAAGTTGAATCCGTAGACAGTCGGCAGCAGCAATGTGTAAGTCCTACCGAGGGTAATTAGTATATGATTACTATGACCTTTTGTCGTCTGCGGCAAGAGGTCTTTTCTATTTTATAGAAACGGCATTCAATGATTAAATTTCTGAAAGAGGTGAAATCTATGCCAAGCGAGAAGGTATTGGAGTCCAAAAAGGCACAAGTTGCTGAAGTTGCTGAAGTTCTTAAAGCAGCTGAAACAGGTGTACTTGTTGACTACAGAGGTCTTACCGTTGAGGAGGACACAAATCTTCGTAACAAGCTTAGAGAAGCCAATGTAAAGTATTTCGTTATCAAGAATACACTTCTTGGCAGAGCTGCAAAGGAAGCAGGAATTGAAGGTCTTGAAGAGGCACTTCACGGTCCTACAGCACTTGCAGTTTCAAACGACGACGCAGTAGCACCTGCAAAGGTTCTTGCTGACTTTGCAAAGGGTAACGATAAGCTTGAAATCAAATCAGGCTTCATGGACGGTGCTGTTATGTCACTTGATGAAATCAAGACACTTGCAGCAACACCGAACAAGGAGACATTGATTGCAAAGGTTCTTGGAAGCTTGAACGCTCCTGTTTCAAATCTTACTCGTCTATTACAGACTATCGTAGACGGTGGAGAAGAAATATCAGAACTTATTGCTAAGAAGGCAGGCGAAGCCGCTCCTGCAGAGGAAGCAGCACCTGCTGAAGAGGTAGCTCCCGCAGAAGAGGCTCCCGTTGAGGAAGCTCCTGTAGAAGCTCCGGTTGAGGCTGTAGCAGAAGAAGCTGCTCCTGCTGAAACACCTGCTGAATAATCAGCAAAACAAACCAAACAAAAAATTAAAATAATTTATTAATTAGGAGGAAAATTAAAATGGCAGATTTAAATGCAATTCTTGATTCAATCAAGGAATTAAAGTTATTAGAAGTTGCAGAATTAGTTAAAATGATGGAAGAAGAGTTCGGCGTAAGCGCTGCTGCTCCTGTTATGGTAGCTGCTGCTGGCGGCGCTGCTGCTGGCGGTGCAGATGAGAAGTCAGAATTTGACGTAATTCTTGCAGACGCAGGCGCTTCAAAGCTTAACGTTATTAAGGTTGTTAGAGGTATCACAGGTCTTGGCTTGAAGGAAGCTAAGGAGCTTGTTGACGGTGCACCTAAGACACTTAAGGAAGCTGTAGCTAAGGAAGAAGCTGAAAAGATGAAGGCTGAACTTGAAGAAGCCGGCGCTAAAGTAGAATTAAAGTAATTTAACTCTATATATTTTAACATAGCAGCGGTTTTATACCGCATATGATACAAGCTAAGGAGTAATACTATGATAATAGATGTATCAAGTATTTTAAAAGAAATCGGCGGAAAAATTGATGTTGATTGCAGCATTGATTTTAACGAAACCGAGTTCTTGGGCGGGGTGTATAAATTCACTTCACCGGTCACCGTTAAGGGTGCAGTCAAGAACAACGGCGAGTCTCTCACATTCACAGCTGAGTGTGCTTCTACCTTTAATACTCAATGTGCAAGGTGCGGACGGGATATTGAAGCTGTTCTGACATTCATCGTAGATGAAGACCTGATGCAGGACAACGGAGAAGTCACCGATGAAGATGTAATTCTTTTCGATGGCGGTACTGTTGAGATTGACGACATCATCTTAAACGGATTTTTCATGAACGAAAACGGAAAGCATTTATGCAGTGATGACTGTAAGGGCTTATGCCCCAAATGCGGATGTAATCTAAACGAAAAACAGTGTGACTGCGACAATGAATCTATTGACCCTCGCTGGTCTGCCTTAGTTGATATCATGAATAACAAAAATTAGAGTTTATTATTTTATGGAGGTGTAACAAATGGCAGTACCTAAGGGTAAAGTATCGAAAGCCAGAAGAAATAAAAGACGTGCTAATTGGAAGCTTACAGCACCTAACATGGTGGAATGCCCCCAGTGCCACGAATTTAAGATGCCTCATAAAGTTTGTAAATCTTGCGGATATTATAACGGCAAGGAAGTTATAAAAGTTGAGGATTAATTCGGCTTTAAATTGAGAATTCAAGGGTGTTACTCCATGTAACACCCTTTTTCATTAAAAATTATTATATAGGAGGCTTTGCTATGTCAGGACATTCAAAATGGAGTACAATAAAACGTAAAAAGGGTGCAAACGACGCTCAGCGTGCAAAGATTTTCACAAAAATCGCACGTGAGATTATAGTTGCTGTAAAAGCAGGCGGCGCAGACCCTGACAACAACTCAAGCTTGAAGGACGCGATTGCAAAGGCACGTTCAAACAATATGCCCAACGACAATATCAACCGTACTATAAAAAAAGCGGCAGGTTCAACCGAGGGCGATAATTACGAAAGCATCACTTACGAGGGCTACGGTCCTAACGGTGTAGCTTTAATCGTTGACACTCTTACAGACAACAGAAACAGAACTGCTGCCGATGTACGTCATGCATTTGATAAGTACGGCGGAAACATGGGACAGTCAGGCTGTGTATCATATATGTTTGACCGTAAGGGAGTTATAATCATCGAGGATGAGGATAGCGAAATTGATGAAGAAGAAATCACAATGGACGCACTTGAAGCAGGTGCAGAAGATATTGAAATCGAAGACGGTGTTATTGAAATCACTACTGCTCCAAATGATTTAGGAACAGTCCGTGATGCACTTGACGGAAAATATACACTTGCTTCAGCAGAAGTAAGCATGGTTCCGCAGACAATGACAGAGCTTACAGACGAAGCTCAGATTACTCAGATGCAGAAAATGCTTGATATGCTTGAAGATAACGATGACGTTCAGAATGTATATCACAACTGGGATATGCCTGATGAAGAATAACAAAAAAATGTCTCACTTTTCAGTGAGACATTTTTTATTACTGTAATACAGGTGCCGGCATCATCTGTTCAAAGTTTGCTACTGCTACCTTTGCAAGATTTACAAGAAGCTGCTGCTGAGTTTCGTCACTGCCTGAACCTGCTGTAACCTCAATTATACAGCCTCTGTCATAAACGTGTATTGTAGGGTATGCAATATACGCTGTTTCACCAAGTTCTGTAACCTCTGTTATATCACTTCTCTTTGCTTTTGCAGCTGCAAATTTCTGATATACTGCATCAATCGAGGTTGTTTCGTTATATTGAGTAACCTTAATCTCAACACTGTCACCCAAGCCCTTAGGATTGCTTACATATACAGCCGAGCGTGTTGTACCCTCTGTTTTGATATCTCCGTCCATAACAGGTACATACTCATAATTTACACCTGCATATACATTGTCAGCTGTCAGAACAAGTGTAGGATCAAGCATCGGAATCGGTGTCGCTGTCGGCTTTGCGAACAGTCCGCCACCACCGCCACAAGCACATAAACCAATAGTAACTATCAAGCTTGCAAACACTAATAATAATTTTTTCATTGAGCATCTTCCTTTCTTTATTTATTATTCAAGTTTCAAAAGCCTTTCGTTCCATATTACAATCTGTTTTTATCACATATGGTGTGATAGATTGGAATATGAAATGCTTTAGGAACTTATATTTATTTCTTCATTGCAATAGCTTCTTTTACCTTTGAAACAATATTTTCTGCTGTTAGTCCGTATTCTTCAAATAACTCAGCCGGCTTACCGCTCTTTCCATAACGGTCTGTACCGATTATCTTAACAGGGCAAGGAGCATTTGCACATACAACCTCACTTACTGCACTTCCGAGACCGCCCATAATGTAGTGCTCTTCTGCTGTTACGATAGCGCCTGTTTCCTTTGCCGCTTTTGTTATTATTTCCTCATCTATTGGCTTTATTGTATGGATATTTATAACTCTTGCATTGATACCCTCAGCCGCAAGCATATCATGAGCCTTTAAAGCTTCACCTACCATCAAGCCTGTTGCAATAATTGTTGCATCATTACCGTCTCTTAGCTGTACACCCTTGCCAAGCTCAAACTTGTAGTCTGCCGGGTTTACATCTTCAACTGCAAGACGTCCGAATCTCATGTATACAGGACCGTTGTGGTCGATTGCAGCCTTAACTGCTGCCATTGCCTCTACATCATCAGCAGGGTTTAATATAACCATTCCCGGAATAGTTCTCATAAGAGCTATATCCTCAAGACACTGATGTGATGCTCCGTCCTCACCTACTGAAATACCTGCGTGAGTTGCACCGATTTTTACATTAAGCTTTGTGTAACCGATTGAGTTTCTTATCTGCTCAAAAGCTCTACCTGCCGCAAACATTGCAAATGTTGAAGCAAAAGCAATCTTACCGCATGAAGCAAGACCTGCTGCCACACACATCATGTTGCCCTCTGCTATACCCATATTTATAAAACGGTCAGGATATGCTTTTTTGAACATATCTGTTTTTGTTGATTTTGAAAGGTCGGCGTCAAGCACTACGATATTAGGGTTATCGCCGTACTTTACCAAAGCCGCACCGTATGATTCTCTTGTAGCCTTCTTTGCCATTATAACGACGCCTCCTGTTCTGCTATTATTTTATCAAGCTCTGCTATAGCCTGCTCGTACTGCTCTTTATTTGGTGCTGCACCATGCCAGCCTGCCTGATTTTCCATAAATGATACATTCTTACCCTTAACTGACTTCATAATAACTGCTGTAGGCTTTCCTTTTGTTGCCTTTGCTTCGTCGATTGCAGCCATTAATTCATCAAAGTTATGAGCGTCTGCAACTATAACGTGCCATCCGAATGCCCTGAACTTTTCATCAATCGGATTAGGGTTCATAACCTCTGATACGTCACCGTCTATCTGTAAGCCGTTGTTATCAACAAATATAGTAAGGTTGTCCAGCTTGTAATGCGGTGCAAACATAGCCTGTTCCCAAACCTGTCCTTCTTCAAGCTCACCGTCACCAAGGATTGAGTATACTCTGTAATCCTTATTGTCAAGCTTTGCCGCAAGAGCCATTCCTCCTGCTACTGATACGCCCTGTCCCAAAGAACCTGTTGACATATCAATGCCCGGAACCTTATTCATATCAGGATGTCCCTGTAAATAACTTTTTGCATTTCTGAAGGTAGCTACATCCTCAACAGGGAAAAATCTCTTTTCTGCAAGCACACTGTAAAGTGCAGGTGCTGTGTGACCTTTTGACAAAACAAGTCTATCTCTGTTCTCCATTTTTGGGTTTTTGGGGTCTACATTCATTACCTCAAAATACAGCAGGGCAAGCAAATCCGCTATTGAAAGCGAGCCTCCCGGATGTCCTGATGCCGCACTATATACTGCCGTAAGTGCATTCTTACGCACCTTGTTGGCAATAATAGAAAGCTCAACTACTCTTTTCTTATCCATTATCTTTCTCCTTTTGATTTATTTATAACGCACTTTCATACGCTATTTTCATTAATTCATTCATTCTCTCACTCTTGCCGCTCAGGTACAAATATCCGATGAGCGCTTCAAAGCCCGTTGCATAACGATAATCGGTTATTGAAGCATTCTTTGCGGCAGTGTGCGATTTTGCATTCCTTCCACGCTTAAATACTGCGGTTTCTTCTTCTGTAAGAAGCTCCAGCATATTATGTATGCTGTTTGACTGTGCTTGTGCCTTAACATATTTTACTGTTTTTAAATGCAGCTTATTTGCAGGCATTGTCTGATGCTCCTCTATAACACGTGTACGCACATACAGCTCATACACGCAATCACCTATATAGGCAAGCACGAGCGGCGAATATAAATTTATATTATCCATTTTTACACCCTCCATATTAACACGAAAAAGAAGCAAACAGATTGCCGCTTAACGAGGCGACAGCGTATGTGTATACTCCAAGCCGAGACAAGTGGTGAGATGTGCCGCTTATTTTTTGTGTTATTTAAAGCTCCACTGAACTCCGTTTGGTGTATCCTTTAATACAATATTCATTTCGTTCAGCTTATCTCTTATCTCGTCAGCCTTTGCCCAATTCTTTTCCGCTCTTGCTTTTGTTCTCTCTGCAATGAGAGCTTCAACCTCAGCATCGATTGACTTCTTTGTTTCTTTAACAAACACACCAAGAACCGAACCAAGCTCCTTTATAAGACCAAGTGTTTTTTCTATCGCTGTCTTTGAAGTCTGTGCATTAATTTCTGTATTTGCCATGTAAACTATATCAAATATTGCAGCTATTGCATCTGCTGTATTTAAGTCATCATCCATAGCGTCAATGAATTTGTGTCTGAATGCATTTAGCTTTTCGTCAAAACCTGTTTCAAGCTCATTTGCAGGAGCATTATCAAGTAAAAATTCAAGATTTTCAATACAGGTATATACTCTTTCAACCGCCGACTTTGCCTGCTCCATAAGCGTATCTGCAAAGTTAATCGGGTTACGGTAATGAGCTGACAGCATAAAGAATCTTATAACCTCGCTGTCATACTGCTTTCTTATATCTCTTACAGTAAAGAAATTACCTAGTGACTTACTCATCTTCTGATTGTTTATGTTTATATAGCCGTTGTGCATCCAGTAATTTGCAAAAGGCTTTCCGTTTGCACATTCACTCTGTGCAATTTCATTCTCATGGTGAGGGAATATCAAATCCTGACCGCCTGAATGAAGGTCGATTGTCTCACCAAGATACTTATTCGCCATCGCTGAGCATTCTATATGCCAGCCCGGACGTCCCAAGCCCCATGGGCTTTCCCATGCCGGCTCGCCTTCTTTTTGCTTTTTCCACAGTGCAAAGTCCATAACATCCTGCTTTGCTTCATTAACGTCAATTCTTGCACCTGCTTCCAAATCCTCAAGAGGCTGCTTTGAAAGCTTTCCGTATTCACGGAATTTCTTTGTTGAGAAATACACGTTTCCGTCTACGTTATATGCATAACCGTTTTCTTCAAGCTTTTTGATGATTTCTATTATAGCATCAATATTTTCTGTTGCCTTTGGATGAATTGAAGCTTCTCTTATTCCAAGTGCCTTTGCATCCTCAAAATACTCGTTTATAAAACGCTCGCCAAGCTCCTTTACAGTTATGCCCTCGGCATTAGCACGCTTTATCATTTTATCGTCAACATCAGTGAAATTCTGAACAAACTTCACTTTGTAGCCTGAATATTCAAGATAACGGCGCATAATATCAAATATTATGAACGGTCTTGCGTTACCAATATGAAAATAATCATAAACCGTAGGACCACATGAATACATCTTTACTTCGTTTTTGTCCATAGGGACAAACTCTTCTTTTTGTCTTGTCAGGGTATTATATATTTTCATTTTTATTACTCCCAATCTATAACAATTATTTACCTTTTAATTATATCGCAAAATCCGAAAAAAAACAACCTTTTTTTGAAAATTTTCCTTTATATACAAACAAAAGCACACAGATTTGTTTTCTGTATGCTTTTTTACTCAATTTAACAGCATCCCAAAATATGATAATAGTATACAGGTATTGCACTCCATCCGTGACATAAGCTTCCTGCATTTCCAAAGTCCGAAGCACCCTTGATTGTTTCCCATACCGTTGTCGAACCTGCATCAAGCATTTTTTTATATGTCTGTCTTATTTCCTCAAGTATTACAGGCTTATATTTTTCTTTGTTAATTTTCAGCAGTGCATCATATTTAAAAGGCTTCATGCTGAGCGAACATTCAAGAAGCTCACCGCTTGCAAGCTTTTCACAGATTTGTTCTGACTGTTTTTCATCAGCAATCCCTAAAAGTACCGCAAAGCTGTTTGCAAGCTCCGTAGCCTCCTCCGAAGAATTCGATATAAAAAATACATTTTCTTTTTCATTATAAAATTTTTCACGTAGTTTTTGCGATATAGATTCTTCAAGGCTTTCATATTCATTTTCTATTTCAAGCTTTTTACATATATAATCAAAAGATTCAAGCCCCAACAAGAAAATACAGTTAATTATAAAATCCGATTTTTCTATATTTTCACAAACTCCGTCTGCATAAGGCGACCAATCATAAAAATTCCAATGATTTTTGCCCTCAAAGCTACAAACCAAGCCGTCTGACATATTATCGCAAAATGCTTTCATTATTGTTCTGAGTTTTTCAAAAACCGACTCTGCTAATTTTAAGTCACCTGTATACTCAACAAACTCCCTGACTGCAAGTATGTAATACAACGAAAACGCAGGAATGGTCAAATCCTCACCACTCGGGAAACAAATTGACAGCAATTCATCAGTACGGTTATCCTTACTCATCAGATAAAGATTTGCTCTTGCATAGTCTGTATTTCCGTCTTCAAAAGCATAATATCCCGATAAAATCTGATTCCTTGAATCATACGCATACATACACTGTTCACGCCATGGACAATCGACATAATGCTCCATCATACACAGCTTTAGTGTGTTTACACAAATATCATATATTTCTTTATCAAGCTTATTTTCTATATTCACCGTTTTTTCTTTCGTCGGATAAACAAAAGGCAAAAGCCCAATATATTCTATCGTTATATCATCTTCACATTCAATTTCAATGTACCTACAGGCTAATCTTAACATATAATTTGCGTATATATTTTTACCTGATTTTGCAACGTAGTCAAAGCTGAAATCTCTGCCATCAATTTTTCTTTTTACATGATTGTTATCAAGACACTCACCGTACGAAACATTTATTTTCTGTTCTTTTTTTGAATTAATTGAAAAAGAACAAAGTCCTACTACTTCTTTACCCAAATCTATAATATAACGATTATCTGTTTTTAAAATCACTTCCCCTTTATTAAGCTTATTAATTGAATGTTTTAAAATCGGTCTTTTATAAAATTCTCTTTTCTCCTGAATAATAACAGACTCTGAAAAACCGTCAAGCTCACCTTTTAACCACTCATCCTCTTTCGTTGAATCATACGTAAAGCTATAGCCTAACTGTGGGCTGATCTTCTTTTTACTTCCGCTAAGATACGCAATACTTTTTCTTGAAAGTGTTTTATTATTACTTTCACAGACAATCCCGTTATTATCAAAAATTTCGTATATGAGTCCGGGCGAAGGTGTCAAGTATCTCATGCCTGA
Organism: Candidatus Ornithomonoglobus sp.; assembly: GCA_045537455.1. Taxonomy (GTDB): domain Bacteria; phylum Bacillota; class Clostridia; order UBA1381; family UBA1381; genus Ornithomonoglobus_A. The sequence goes on from JAZSPM010000078.1 coordinate 27,576, forward strand.
TTTACCAAAATACCAAACCAATACAGATACTGTATTTTCGCCTTGTTTTAAATACTCTGTAATATCAATATTATCATAAACCTTATAATATTCAAAATCCGCATATTGATTTGACGAAACATACTTGCCATTTACAAAAAGCGTATAATCTCCGCAAACGGAAATCCTGATATTTACTTTTCCGTTTTCATATTTCAATGTATCACAAAACTCACAATATTCGTTCTCGTTAAATGATTTATCATTCCATATCCATTGTGCATTCTCAAATACTTTATCCATTAGTTACCCTCCACAAGTAATATTTTGTATTTCTAATTATATCATATAAACAAAAAAATGCAATACTTTTAAAAAAATAACAGCACACAGATTTTTCTGTGTGCCGTTTGATTTTTAACCTTGTGTATAGTTTGGAGCTTCCTTCGTTATGTATATATCGTGAGGATGGCTCTCCTTTAAACCTGCTGTTGAAATTCTTATAAACTTACCGTTTTCTTTAAGCTCAGGTATTGTTCTTGTTCCGCAGTAACCCATACCGCTTCTCAAACCACCAAGCATCTGGAATACTGTATCTGACAATGGGCCCTTGTAAGGAACTCGTCCTTCAACACCTTCAGGAACAAGCTTCTTTGAACCCGTCTGGAAGTATCTGTCCTTTGAGCCCTTTTCCATAGCCGCAAGAGAACCCATACCTCTGTATACCTTAAAGCGTCTGCCCTGATAAATTTCAAAGTCGCCGGGGCTTTCGTCACAGCCCGCAAATAAGCTTCCCATCATACATACATCTGCACCTGCCGCAATAGCCTTTGTAATATCACCTGAATACTTAATGCCGCCGTCTGCGATAACAGGTATACCGTATTTCTTTGCAACCTGTGATACATCATAAACAGCTGTAATCTGAGGTGCACCGATACCTGCAACAACTCTTGTTGTACAGATTGAGCCCGGTCCTATACCAACCTTCAAGCAGTCTGCACCTGCGTCAATAAGAGCCTGAGCAGCTTCAGCAGTAGCTATATTACCTGCAATTACAGGAATATCAGGGAATGCTGCCTTGATTTCCTTAACCTTTTCAATTATATTCTTTGAATGACCGTGAGCACTGTCAAGTGCAAGAACATCCGCACCTGCTTCAATAACAGCCTTCACTCTGTCAAGTGCATCAGCAGTAACACCAATAGCCGCACCAACAAGAAGTCTGCCGTTTTCATCTCTTGCCGAATTAGGATACTGAATAGCCTTTTCTATATCCTTAATTGTAATAAGGCCTTTCAAATGCATATCCTTGTCAACTATAGGAAGCTTTTCAATCTTATGCTTTGATAAAATCTGCTGTGCTTCATCAAGGGTTGTACCCTCAGGTGCTGTAACAAGATTTTCAGAGGTCATTGATTCCTTGATTTTCTTTGTGAAATCAGTTTCAAATCTCAAATCTCTGTTTGTTATAATACCAATTAATTTATTATTATCATCACAGATAGGAACACCACTTATACGGTAACGTCCCATAAGGTCATCTGCATCTTTTAATGTATGCTCCTGAGAAAGTGAGAACGGATTTGCGATAACTCCGTTTTCGCTTCTTTTTACCTTATCAATCTCGGCTGCCTGTTCCTCAATAGTCATATTCTTATGAACAATTCCAATACCGCCTTCACGTGCTATGGCAATAGCCATTGCCGCTTCTGTAACAGTATCCATTGCCGAACTCATAATCGGAATATTCAGCTTGATTGTTTTTGTAAGATTAGTTGAAAGGTCTACCTCATTCGGTGTAAAATCCGACGCCTGCGGTAACAGCAATACGTCATCAAATGTCAGTCCTTCTTTTGCAAACTTTTCTGTCATAGTTGCTCCTCCTATCTATGAATTGATTTTTTATTTGTATTAAATTATATTGTACCAAATTTCGAGGATTTTTGCAAGTGTTTTTTTTGATTTTTTTCAGGAATATTTTTATTTATAATACTTGATTAATATATTCTCTTAAAATATGCTCCATTGTAGCATAATCACTAATTGTAAAAACCTCGCTTTTTAATTTTGAAGCATCCGGTAAGCCCTTTATATACCATGCAATATGCTTTCTTGCTTCCTTAATTCCTCTGCTTTCTCCCTTGTCATCGGTAAGCATTTTAATATGCTCAAGGCACTGTGTAAGCTTTTCTGCAGGAGACGGTTCCGTTAATACCGTTCCTGTTTCAAGAAGCTCATGTATCTGTTTAAAAATAAATGGATTCCCTTGTGCACCACGTGCCACCATAACAGCATCACAGCCGGTATATTCTATCATTTTTAATGCATCCTCTGCACACCATATATCGCCGTTTCCGATAACAGGAACTTTTACGGTATTTTTTATATCGGCTATTATATCCCAGTCCGCTTTGCCGCTATAGTATTCCTCTCTTGTTCTTCCATGAACGGCAATCGCCGCAGCTCCGTTTGCCTCAAGAATTCTCGCACACTCAACTGCATTTACGCTGTCCTTAGTCCACCCCTTACGTATTTTTGCCGTTATGGGAACAGGCGAAGCATCTGATACCGCACGCATAATTTTACCCATAAGCTCAGGTGTTTTCATTAACGCACTTCCGTCTCCGTTACCGGCAATCTTAGGTGCAGGACAGCCCATATTTATATCTATCAGCTCACATCCGCTCTCAAGAACCTGTGGAACAACCTCCGCCATTATATCAGGCTCACTGCCGAAAATCTGAACAGCACACGGAGAACCGTCAGTCTCCATAAGCTCGTGTGTTTTTTTATCCTTATAGTGTAATCCCTTGGCACTTACCATTTCAGTATAAGTTAAATCAGCACCCCATTTGCGGCAGATTTTCCTGTATGGCAAATCCGTAACTCCTGCCATCGGTGCAAGAAAAACACGACCTTCTATTTCTAAGTTTCCTATTTTCATGTCAAATTCCCATCATTAATACGCAAAATCTTAATATCGCAATCACAATTATTCCTAAATTAGCATAAAAAAGCGTATAAATATATGCATTATTTACAGGCTCATCCTCTTCTTTGTTTTCAAAGGTATTCCTCAGCATTTTCACAACAAGCAATGCACCGCCGCATATTACGGCAGGAGCAATAAATAATCCCATAAGTGAGCCTTGCTGTGTATATGATGAAACAAATTGCATTATTATAATAAAATATGCAATACCGCAAATCAGTGCATATATAAGCCTCGGTACAGGCTTTTGAAGCATATCAATGATTAACTGATTAATTTTTTTCATTCTTTGTTCTCCGATACTTATAATATCTTTTTCAGCTCCTCTGTCAGATGCTCTGAAACAATTTTATGTCCGTCACGAAGCGGATGAAGAGGTTCTTCCGGAATCCATCCGGTTGAATTAATAAAGTACACATTATCATTATTTTCTCTATTGAACTCTTCAACCAAAGCCTTTAATTCCTCAGGGAACGCTCCGCAAAACGCACTTAATACCACAATTTTAGACTCCGGGTTTCTCTCACGCACAAGTGCTAAAAGCGTTTTATATTCAGCAATATATTTTTCAGCTCCTGCTCCTCTGTCATTTGCACCGTGATTTATAACAATCAAATCTGAGCCCTGTATTTTTGCAGGTGAACCATCAAAATTATACGGATATGACTCACTTGCTTTAGGAACAGAACCACAGCCGGGTTTTGTTGCACCAACAGCACCATAACCCATAATAACAGGCTTCATTCCTAAATTCATTGCTGTCAGATACGCATAAGTAGCTGTCGAATCATCTTGATTAGGACGATTGAACTGACTAAACTGATTAAACTGATAAAATTCATCAATAAGTACGCCTTCTGTGATTGAGTCACCTATAAATTCAATTATTTTTCTGTTATCCTCAGGTAACTCTGCCACTCCGTCAACCTCTGCACCCTTGAAAGCAATTTTACCTATTAACGGGGCATACCATCTATGCTGAATTTCAACAGCACTCTTGTAAATCACCTTTATAACATGATCACCGTCATTCGGTGCTTCAATTCTTAAAACATGGTCTATAGGCACTTCAATCTTGACACCATCATCGACTGTTATCCATAAATGCGGATATGGTTGCATATTCATATCCATATTGAAATGAAGCACTGCCGCACTTCCCGAATACGCAATTTCAATCATTCCTCCGGGAGCTGTCGTAACAGCTGTATTTCCCGTAACATCCCATCTTCCCGTAAATCTTACTGATTTGTCATTTATTCCTATAAACATAACATATTCTCCTTTGATATTATTTGATTTCGTTTTCTATAAAGCCAATGCCTTCAATTTCACATCTTACAACATCGCCTTTTTTCAGGAACTTCGGTGGATTAAAGCCCATACCCACACCTGCCGGTGTTCCTGTCGATATAACAGTTCCTGCCTTTAAGGTCATACCCTGTGACAACTCATGAATTATATGGTCAATACCAAATACAAGTAATTCCGTATTACTGTTTTGTCTCAGTTCTCCGTTAACGTAGCTTTTTATATTAAGCTTTGGAGGGTTTTCAAATTCATCAGCAGTTACAATACACGGTCCCATAGGCGTAAAACCGTCAAGACTCTTTCCAAAGTACCACTGATGATGATTAGTTTGAACATTCCTCGCACTGACATCATTGATTATTGTATATCCGAACACGTAATCAAACGCATCCTCAATACTTACGTTCTTTGCATCCTTTCCTATTATAAACGCAAGCTCTACCTCGTAATCAAGACTGTCCACAATATTTTCATGCATCGGAATTACTCCTGTTGGTGCGTTCATTTCATTAACACGCTTTGAAAAATAAGCGGCATATTCACGTTTACGCTCAAAAGCCTCCTTCTTAAATCTTGCCGACTCTTCCGCATGATCCATATAATTTATCCCAAGACATATAACATCCTGTTCAGGAACCGGTATCGGTGCAATAATTTCAGGATTTTTTATTTCGCTCCCTTGACGAATTTTTGCTCCGCTTTTTATAAGCTCATTCATGCTCTGTACATTTTCAATTTCAAAAAATGTTCCGTCTTTTTCAACTGCAACAACGTTTTTGCCGTTATTTATACAAGTATATAATCTCATCGCTTTTCTCCTGTTTTTTTGAATACAAATACAGGCGCCCGAAAGGACGCCTGCAAATTATCAATTATTTACCCGGCTTAAAAAATGATGGTACATCAATATTGTTCATTCCCGGCTTTAACTTTCTTGAGAAAATTGAATCTTCCTCATCAAGTGATGATGAAAAGCTTGACGGTGCTCTTCTCTCTGTTTTTGGAGCTGATGATACATCAGGAGCTGAGAATTTAGGTGTGCTTCTCTTGAACTCGTCCATTATGCTTTCCTTTTTGCGTGAATTTCCTCCGTTCAGACCTGTAGCAATAAGAGTAACCTTAATTTCATCCTTAAGGCTCTCATCCATAGCTGTACCAACAATGATATTAGCTTCTTCTGATACCATTTCACGTACAAGACCTGAAACCTCACCCATATCAACAAGCGAGAATTCACTGCCGCCTGTGATGTTAAGTAATACATTTGAAGCACCCTCGATGCTTGTCTCAAGTAACGGACTCTCAATAGCTGCACGAACAGCATCCTGAGCTGCACTTTCGCCCTTACCGATACCGATACCCATATGAGCAACGCCGCTGTCCTTCATGATTGTCTTAACGTCTGCAAAGTCACAGTTCATGATACCCTTCTGAGTAATTACCTCGATAATACCCTGAACACCCTGACGAAGAATATCATCTGCAAGCTTGAATGAATCATTGATTGTAACCTTTTTGTCTGCAATCTTCAAAAGCAAATCATTAGGAATTGTAACTATAGCATCAACTCTTTCAGCAAGCTGCTTTATTCCCTCTTCTGCGTTTCTCATTCTCTGAGGGCCTTCAAAGAAGAACGGCTTTGTAACAACAGCAACAGTAAGTACACCAAGCGATTTTGCCGCCTCAGCAATAATAGGAGCAGCACCTGTTCCTGTTCCGCCTCCCATACCTGCTGTTACGAATACCATCTCTGAATCCTTAACAATATTCTTTATCTCATCCTTTGTTTCTTCAGCTGCCTGTCTGCCGATTTCAGGCTTTGCACCTGCACCAAGACCATTTGTCAGCTTTGTTCCTATCTGAAGTACTGTCGGAGCCTTTACACTTGACAGTTGCTGTGCATCAGTATTAACGCAGATAAACTCTGCTTTTGTTACACCTGCTTCAATCATTCTGTCAACAGCATTGTTACCGCCGCCGCCAACACCGATTACTTTAATTCTTGCGCCGTCAATTGTGTTGTTCTCTTCTAAATCTATAGGCATATTCATTTATATATCCTCCTTCGTGGTTTTAAGACCCCTCGAGCCTATGAGGGCATTATTTTACATATATTATTATTTTACTATGTTTTTTACATTAATTCAATAGTTTTTTAAAAACATTTTTAAAAATTTATGAAAAATATTCAGTGTTTTTTTAGGAATATTACACAAATTTATTCATTTTTACGGATTATGAATGGCTTTTTCAGGATTTGAAAGGTCAAGAGTGCCTCTTGCATCACTCTTTATTGAGCCACTTGTCATGACTGCTTTAAACATTCTGAGCTTTTTATCAAGCTCTAATATACTTCCGCAATAAACGTCAAGTGTACCTCCGTAGTTAAACTTCAAATCAGTAATACTTGTTAAATCGAAATACAACACTCCCGAAAGCTGTTCTATATCCGCCATGGTTTTCAAAAATACCACTAACGCTTCTACCTTTTCAGCTTCCTTTGACGACAAATACCTTCCCACTTCATAATCAGAAAAATCAATTCCTCTTACAAGCGGAACTCCATTCAATGAAAAAGTATTTGAATCGTCAAGAACCTTTAAGTCAGAATTCATTATAACCTGCTTACCGTCAACCTCAAAATATGCAGCTATGTCACATTCCTTTATGTTCACATACAAGGTAGGAGGTATCAGCGCCTTGCTGACCTCCACCTCTTCTATGTAAGCAATACTTTTTAATCTTTTTTCTACCGTCGAGTTCCATGTTGAAAACAAATTCTTTCCTACAACATCTCCGATACATTCATTTATCTGTTCCAATGAAACAACTAAATTTCCTGATACTGAAATATTTTTAATATTAAATAACGGCGTAACAAACATAATCAGTATAATAAGAATCACCGATATACCAAATATAACAGCCGCTCTTATCCGCTGCATTCTCAGCCGCCTTTTTCTCTGACTCGCTCTGTATTCTCTATCCATGATATTTTATCACTCACTAACTCTTTTAATTATGGCATTACAAGAGGAAAGGTACTTTTCTATTTCCTCATAGCCTCTGTCTATATACTCTGTACCTATGATTTCACTTTCGCCCGACGCCGCAAGTGCTGCCAGAACAAGTGCCGCACCGCCTCGCAGCTCATGTGCCACAACCTTTGCACCAAGAAGCTCATTAACGCCCCTTACAACAGCACTTCTGCCCTCAACCTTTATATCAGCACCCATACGAACAAGCTCGTCAACATGGCGGAAACGATTTTCAAAAATAGTTTCGGTAAATACGCTTGTGCCGTCTGCAAGCGAAGCCAAAGCCATAAACGGTGACTGTATATCAGTCGGGAAGCCCGGATACGGCATAGTTCTTAATGTATGTATACCCTTCAAAATACCTTTTGATTTCAGATGAATCGTATCGGCTTCAACCTTTAATTTTAATCCCATCGCACTCAATGCGTGCAAAATAGCACCCATATGCTTTGGCTCAGTATTTCGCAGAAAAATTTCTCCATCTGTAATAGCACCTGCCGCAAGATATGTTGCCGCAACTATTCTGTCAGGCATAACCGTATATTCCGTACCCTTTAATTTTTCTTTTACGCCTTCTATTTTTATCAGGCTTGTTCCTGCACCACTGATTTTTGCTCCCATTTGATTCAGGAAATTTGCAAGGTCAATAATCTCAGGCTCACGTGCCGCATTTGATATATAAGTTTCACCCTCAGCATAGACCGAAGCAAGCATTATATTTTCGGTCGCTCCAACACTCGGAAAATCCAGATGGATGTTCGCACCGACTATTTTATCTGCTTTACAGTTTATATATCCATGCTCCTCCGTTATCTGTACACCAAGCTCTTTTAAGCCCTGTAAATGTAAATCTATCGGTCGCAGACCTATCGGGCAGCCTCCCGGCATACCAACGCTTGCACTTCCGCATCGGGATATTATGGCACCAAGAAATATTATTGACGAACGCATCTCACGCATTAGATTCTCGCTTATACTGCATCCGCAATATCCTGTCGGATTTACATATATCGTATTTCCTTCACGCCGCACGCTGCACCCCAGCCTTTTTAAAACCAAATCTGTTTTATTCACGTCCCTGAGCTTAGGTGCGTTATGTATGATACATTCACTGTCTGCAAGAATTGTAGCCGCCAAAATTGGCAAAACAGCGTTTTTTGCCCCCTGAACCTTAATTTCACCTAACAGAGGCGTACCACCTTCTACTAATAATTTATCCACCTTTGACACCTCACATTTTCAGATTAATATATAATCATATTATGCAAAAATGTCATTTACGGTTACAAGGATACAAGCTTATTATATCATAAACTTTCTGTATTTTAAATAGATTAGCAAAAATATAACAGTTTGTTAATTGATTTGTAACAAAAAAATGTCGAATTTATATATAAGCAAAAAGAACCGCATTAATGCGGTTCTTTAATTTTTAAATTAGTGAACGATAGCAAGCTCTGTATCCTTATCAAAGAAGTGAAGCATTTCTGTATCGAAAGCAACCTTGATTGTATCACCAATCTTTGATGTTGACATCTGACCAACTCTTGCGATGAACTGCTGATCAGCGATCTTCATGTAAAGGTTAGTTTCTGCACCAAGAAGCTCTGTAACTTCAACATAAGCATTTACAACACCGTCAGCATTAGCAGCAAGTGATGCAGCATCATCGTCGATGTTCTCAGGTCTGATACCCATAACAACTTCCTTGCCTATGTAAGCCTTTAATGCTTCTGTCTTGCTTGCAGGAACCTTAACTGAGTTATCACCGAATGATGCCCAGATTGCTCCGTCTTTCTCTGAAAGTGTAGCATTTACAAAGTTCATCTGTGGTGAACCGATAAATCCTGCAACGAACATATTACATGGCTTTGTATATAGGTTTGTAGGTGAGTCTACCTGCTGGATGATACCGTCCTTCATAACAACGATACGTGTACCCATTGTCATAGCCTCTGTCTGGTCATGAGTAACGTAGATGAATGTTGTCTGAAGTCTCTGGTGAAGCTTCTTAATCTCAGTTCTCATTGCAACTCTTAGCTTTGCATCAAGGTTTGAAAGAGGTTCGTCCATAAGGAATACCTTAGGGCTACGAACAATAGCACGACCCATAGCCACACGCTGTCTCTGACCACCTGACAAAGCCTTAGGCTTTCTGTCTAACAAATGTTCAATTTCAAGAATCTTTGCAGCTTCTGTAACTCTCTTCTTGATTTCATCCTTTGGAGTCTTTCTAAGCTTCAAAGCGAATGCCATGTTATCATATACTGTCATATGAGGATATAGAGCGTAGTTCTGGAAAACCATTGCTATATCTCTATCCTTAGGAGCTACGTCATTCATTAGCTTACCGCCGATGTAAAGCTCACCCTCTGAGATTTCCTCAAGACCGGCAATCATTCTAAGTGTAGTAGTCTTACCACAACCTGAAGGACCAACCAATATAATAAACTCTTTGTCTGCTATATCCAAACTGATGTCGCTTGCACCGACAAATCCGTTAGGATATCTTTTGTAAACGTTTTTTAATTGTAAATCTGCCATTTTATAATTTCCCCTCTCGTCTTATAAAAAATATATATTTCGGCAAAAAGTCCAGATTAATTCTTTTTGCTAAATTGAAGAGTGCATCAATAGCACATTCTCTTCTATGTTACGTTAATATGATAACATATTTTTTTTAAAATAGTAAGTCTTATATTTCACAAAAATTAAATTATTCTTTAGACATTTTTACTAAACATGTACATATCCAAAACAAAAACAGCACCTCATTCCCAATATTTGGAAATGAGGTGTATTATATTTACGCTTCCTGTCTGTCTGCTATAACCTTATCAGCCACACTCTGAGGAGCTTCTGAATATCTTATGAATTCAAATGAGAAGCTTCCTCTGCCCTGACTCATCGAACGCAAATCAGTAGCATACTTGAACATCTCTGACATAGGAACTTCTGCCTCAACAAGGTTCAGTCCCTCTCTGTCACTTTCGCCCATGCCCATAATCTGACCACGACGCTTATTGATATCACCGATAATATCACCCATGATACTTTCAGGAACATATGCCTTCAAATATCCGATAGGCTCAAGTAGAACCGGCTTAGCCTGTTTCAGACCATCCTTAAATGCGATTGATGCAGCAGTCTTGAATGCCATTTCCGATGAGTCAACAGGGTGGTATGAACCGTCAAGCAAGGTAGCTTTCAGATTAACAACGGGATAACCTGCAAGCACACCCTTTTCACAGCAGTCTCTCAAGCCCTTTTCAACAGCAGGGAAATAGTTCTTTGGAACGCTTCCGCCAAATACCTGTTCTTCAAAAATCATTTCCTCAGATATACCCGGAGCAAATTCAATCTTAACATGACCATACTGACCGTGACCGCCCGACTGCTTCTTATGCTTTCCTTCAACAGTAGCAGTACCCTTGATTGTTTCACGGTAAGGAACGATAGGTGCATCAAGCTTAACATTTACGCCATACTTTGTGCTTAGCTTACTTACAAGTACGTCAATATGCTGTTCACCCTGACCGTTTATAAGTGTCTGCTTTGTTTCTGTGTTATTTGTAACTGTAAATGTCGGATCTTCCTCCGCAAGCTTCATCAAGCCACTGATAATCTTTTCTTCGTCACCCTTAGCAACAGGTGAAACTGCCATCGAAAGAACAGGTGCAGGGAATTCGATACCGGTCAAAATTATATTCTTTCCCTTTTCGCAAAGTGTATCACCTGTCTTTGTGGCATCAAGCTTTGCAACACAGCCTATATCTCCCGCTGAAATTGATTTTGCTTCTGTCTGCTTTTTACCGCAGATTGTGTATACCTTACCTATTTTTTCCATTATGCCCTTGTTAGGATTATAGAGCTGTGAATCCGAATTAACAGAACCCGAATAAACTCTGAACAACGAAAGCTTACCTACAAACGGGTCTGCGATTGTTTTAAATACGATAGCGGCAGTTGTTTCTGTTTCAGTCTGAACAAGCTCAACAGGCTCTGCATTATCTGCCTTTCTTGCGATTTCCTCTATTTCCGAAGGTGCAGGAAGATACTTGCCCATACCGTCCATAAGACTTCGTACACCGATATTATCCTGACCGCTTCCGCAGTATACAGGGAAGATACTTCCATCCTTAACACCTTTTCTGATAGCATTCTTAATTTCATCAACAGTAAACTCCTCACCGTTGAAATATTTCATCATAAGCTCCTCATCCGTTTCAGCTATAGCTTCCATAATCATTTCTCTCAAAGGAGCAACAATCTCTGACATTCCCTCCGGAACAGGAATTTCCTCTCTGTAAATTCCGTTATAACGGCGTGCAGTCATATCAACCACGTCAACAAAGCCCTTGAATTCGCCTTCCTCCTGAATAGGATAAACAAACGGTGTAATTGATTTGCCAAATACTGCCTTCATTTCCTCAAGGGTTTTCTGATAGTCCGCTCTGTCATCATCAATTTTATTTACAAAGAACATTGTCGGAACGCCTTTTGCCTTTGCATATCTGAACACCTGCTCTGTACCTACTGAAACTCCGCTTCTTCCGCTCAAAACTATCAACGCAGAGTCAGCCGCACGCAAACCTTCCTTAACTCCGCCCACGAAGTCAAAGAATCCGGGTGTATCCAAAATATTATATTTCATATCCTTCCATTCAATCGGAGCAACCGCCGTTGAAATTGAGAACTGACGCTTTGTTTCCTCCGGGTCACAGTCCGTTACCGTCGTTCCTTCGGCAACCTTTCCGAAACGATCAACCGCTCCTGCGTTAAACAGCATTGCCTCCGCAAGCGTTGTCTTTCCGCATTTACCGTGACCCATCACCGCAATGTTCCTGATGTCCTCCATTTTGTACAATTTCATTTTAATCATTCCTTTCGTTTTTTAGATTTATATTCATATTAAAATTAAATTCTTAATTTTATACAACAGTATAATTTATATTTACCCTGTTTTTTGGCACTATAAACAAAAGTTTTCGATTTTTATATATGTCATTATGTACAAAATAACAGTTATTGTTTTGTATGGTATTTTGGAGGATGGAAAAGGACGATGCACACATCGTCCTTTGATAAAATCTAATTAATTATACTGAAATTCAGCTTCCTTATCAGCCTTAGGCATTGAAATTGAGTAAACTTCCTTAACGAAGTCATCATGTACTCTTAATAGAGCAAATGCGATTGTGTTAGTTGACTTCATATCCCAACCCATACCTTCCATACCTAAGTTGATGTAAAGACTTGCTGCATCAAGATAGCTTGTTGAGTTGGTTGATGGTGATGTAGCAAATGTCTTAGCAACTCCTATTGTGCCTGCACTAATGTTAGCTCTGTAACCTATTACATTTTCACCGTCAAATGTGTAAACCTTAACGTCTGTATCATATGAAAATGTATCTGAACCTGCTGCGTTCATGTACCAAGCAGCCTTACCCTTTGTTAGATCCTTATCAGCAATATCATCTGTACCGTCTGTGTAAAGAACTTCACCAAGAATGATGCTTGATGATGTCTTTTCTACTACAGGAGCAAATATATATTTAACTGGCTCACCGTCAAATGTAATTTCCGGAAGATCTGTATTGATAGCTGTACCTGCCTGAATAGCCTTGAACAAGTCATATCTTGTAACATTTGCAATCTCCGTATCAAGAATCTTGTAAAGCTCATCAACGTAGCCATCTGCATCCTTCTTGAAGATGATAGCATCACCTTCTCTAAGGTCAGTATAATCTGATGATGTATCTTCGCAAAGAACTGTTGTCTCTTCACCGTTCATAAGAACTGTTAGCTGAGTTCTATAAGCTGAGTTATCTGAAATTGTAGCAACCTTCTTAACGATAGCCATCTGAGTATCTATTGTAAAACCGCTGATACCGCTTGTAACTACTACAAATTCTACTGACTCAGCAGCACTTGTTGAGCTATCTCTTGCTGTGATAAATGTGTACTCAGCACCGTCAATAAATGAAGCAACGCTTTCAAGAACTGGTTGTTGTGTAGAATCTTTTACCCAATACGAAATGTCGATAACAACTGTTGAATCATCAACTTTTGTTGAACCAAGTCTCTGTGTTACAGCGGTATATTCTATCGGTGTTAATGTTTGGTCATTGATAGTTATATTTGTACCGTCACCAATTTTAATCATATTAGCACTTGTGAGTGTGTAATCAATAACTCTGATATTTTCATTTTGCGCACCCTTACCTACAAGAGCTAAAATATCAGCAGGAGCTGATGTTTCATCATATAGTTCATATTCATGCTTCTGACCATCTTTACCGATGATTCTAACCATGATTTCGCCTGAAGCTGATCTGTATAGTCTTTCCAGTACAGCGTAGTTGATTGTTTGTGGAACATAAGCACAAGCTATTTTATCGTTTATTGTAAGCTTCAAAATATATGTATCGCCTACCAAAATATCGTCTATATGCATATTTTTCGCAGCAACATATTCTGTTTCACCCATCATATAATATTCTTCACCATTTGCATTAGAACCTGACTGTGTAATTCTTCCTTTTACAGTCTTGTCAGAAACATATATGGTATACGTTTTAGAATTCCCAAAACCATAATTCAAATCATACGCTATACTTAAAACATCATTTTCTTTAAGTTCACTTGCCGAAATCACAGAGCCGTTTTTTATGAATTTATAGCTATAACTACTATTCTTATAAACTGTTAATCCTGTAGTTGAACCAGATGCAGCTTTAAAAGAAATATTTGTTTCATATGCACTGTCTGTAACATTGCCTACAACTGCTGTATAATAATGTTCATCAATATAGATTTTATCATATCTTCCGTTAACATCAACATCAACAAATTTCACTACACCGTCACTGTTGGCAAACAACAGTTCAAAATCTATTTCTGTATTATTCAGCAAAATCCCATTTACATACGTTTCAAATCCATCACTCATTCTAAACGTATCCGTTGCCGCCGTTATAGGACTTCTTTTGAATCTAAAATAATTATAGTTGCTTGAATATTCGTCGTAAAGTTCTACACCTCTTTCAACAGTATAATTTTCTGTTATATGTGTATATTCAAGCTCCTGAACCTCGCCGGTAGGTTGCATATTTTCATCCCATATAAAAGCTTTAACCGTATATGTGCCGGAGGTAAGATTTACAGTAGATACTTCTCCCCATATTTCATAATCCGGCCACATATTATCATATATTGGATTTGAGCTTAATGCTTTTAACTCTTTACCGTCAAAAATACCAAAAAACACCTTTCCGTTTGTTTCATAATAATCCGTTTCATAATCCCAAAAATAAATATATGTATCTAACTGCTTCTGTGCGCCATTATACGAAACATAAAAATCTTCAATAACCGCCTCCGCAAATGCGTTTGGCATAATTGCCGCAAAAATAATAAACAGTGTTAAAATAAGTTTTTTCATTTTGTCATTCTCCTTTTAGCTTTTTGCATAGTTTTCACATGAAATTATTATAACACAGAATTTTCCTTTTGTCTATAGTTTTTTATTTTCTGCCTACAAAAAAATCGGACCTCAGTCCGATTTTTTTACTATCTTATTTACAATCCAATCCGATGCAAGCGCAATCGGTACTGACAAAATCACAGCACCCAAAATGTCGCTTGGGAAATGTACATACAAATACATTCTTGAAAACGAAATCAGTGCCGCAAGAATCACCGCAGCTGTTCCGAGCTTCTTATTATACATAAGCACAAGCCACGCAGATGTAAACGACGAAAGCGTATGCCCTGACGGAAAAGAGTATCTGTCCGACGGTGCTGAAATTAGAAGGTTTTCAAGCGTTATCAGTGCATCTTCAAAAGTAAACGGTCGTTCTCTCATGAATAGATGCTTCATACCAAGCGTTCCAATCGCAAGCCCCAATGCCAATCCAACAGCTATTTTTATTCCGCTTATTCTTGTTTTTCTTCCTATAATAAATATAATCGCTATCAAAATCCATATCGCTCCGGCACTGCCAAGATGAGTTATAAACGACATTATTCTATCAAGCACCGGCGTTCTGAGCTTCTGAATCATTTCAAGAAGCATAAAATCCCATTCATAAATCTGATTAATCATTTTATTACTCCTGCAACAACTCTGTCATTTCCGCAAAGGTCTTTTACAACCTGAACCTCCGCAAAGCAGTCTTGCATAAGCCCCGAAACTGCCTCTCCCTGATTATATCCGATTTCAAAAGCCAATATTCCATTTTCAGTTAAAATCTCAGGTGCAATTTTTATTATGCGTCTGTAAAAATCAAGTCCGTCCGCACCGCCGTCAAGAGCCGTCATAGGCTCAAAATCCTTTACCTCCGTCTGAAGCGTAGGAATAACGTCGCTTTCTATATAAGGCGGATTTGACACTATAACATCAAATTTACACTTTGGATATTCCTTCATTATATCAATGCAGACTGTATTTACATCAACACCGTTGAGCTTTGCATTTTTCGATGCAATATCAAGAATACTCTGCTTAAAATCCGCAAGCGTTACTTTCAGATTTTTATTGTAATACGCAAGACTTATACCAATGCATCCCGTTCCTGTACCAATGTCAAGAACAGTTGCATTTTTATTATTAAGCTTATGTAAAACAAATTCAACAAGTGTTTCTGTATCACTTCTCGGAATAAGAGTTTCTCTTGACACCTTAAAATCAAGCGACATAAACTCAGCTGTACCTAAAATATATTGCAACGGTTCTCCGCTTTGTCTGCGTTTTGCAATTTCAACAGCCTTGCTTGCAAGCTCACTTTCTACCGTTTCATTTGATTTTATGATTAAATCATTACGGCTTATATCAAGAACACTCATTACAATTTCTCTTGCTTCAAATGAGGCGTTATCAAAAAGCATTGATTTTATTTGCGAAATCAGTTCGGAAATTACCATCTGTCATCGTCCTTATTTTCAGGTATACATGGCTCCATTGCAGCGATTGCAACTTCAATCTGAGAATCATCAGGCTCACGTGTTGTAAGCTTCTGAAGCCACAGTCCCGGTTTTGACAAAGTGCATACCGCTTTATTTTTGCTTCGTCCTGCCCATTTGATTACCTCATACGAAAGACCTGCAACAACAGGCAAGAGTGCAAGACGCATCAAAACTCTCAGTATAATTCCCGTTTTTGGCAGGAATAGGAACAATATTATACTTATTATCATAACGAACAGTAAAAAGCTTGTTCCGCATCTTGGATGGAAGCGTGTATGCTTTCTGACATTCTCAACCGTCAGATCTTCTCCTGCTTCGTAGCAGGCTATAGTTTTATGCTCTGCTCCGTGGTATTCAAAAACACGCTTTATTTCTTTCATCTGCGATACAAGAAGCATATATCCTAAGAATATCACCATTCTGATTATACCCTCAAACACGCTTGTAAACAGTCTTGTTTCTGTCCATGGCTTGATTGCGGGTATCGCTTCTACAAGACGGGTAAGAAGTGTCGGCAATACCATAAACAAGCCTACCGAAAGTACGATTGATATTGCGACCGCCACATAAATAACTATGTCCTTTATTTTATCTCCAAGCTTTTCCTCAAGCCATTTGTCAAATTTGCTTTCTTCCTCCTCGTCGGCTTCCAAATCCACAAATTCCGCACTGAACATAAGCGCCTTCATTCCGATTACAAGTGAATCAACAAAGTTGACACAGCCTCTTATTATAGGAAGCTTAAATAATTTTGCACGTGTTTTTACACCATTTTCGTCAATCTTCTTTTCAATTTCTCCGTCAGGCTTTCTTACCGCAACCGTAGTCTTGTACGGTCCTCTCATCATAACTCCCTCCATTACAGCCTGACCGCCGATAGAGGTTATATGTTGTTCTTTATTTTCCATTTTAATTCATCCTTTTCTTTTAATTTTTTTAACAGCAGCAATTACAATCGCATGGCGAACAGCATCCGCACGGCAAACATATAAACGGACACGGGCACGTCGCACACATCGCACATGGGTCATTCCATGTATTTGTGCCTGTATATGTTGTGTAAGTTGTATTTCTGCGTGTTATATTATCCAGTGCGCCCCTGTATTCAATATTGTTTGGGTCAAGCTCAACTGCACGCCGTAAATTTGCCACTCCCTGATCATACCAGCCCTTACGCAGGCATATAACACCCATAAGATAATACCATTCCGCATTCTTGGGAAGTCTGTTGAGCATAGCCTCAGCTTCGGCAGTTCTGTTCATGGTAAGCAATGCACGGACATTAGAATAGCTATCCTGACCTGCATTATAGCTGTATCCACCGTTATATCCGCCGTAGCTCTGAGAACCTCCGTTATCGGTGTTTTTACCTGTCAGCATATCATAAGCACGGTTAATTTCCTTTGTCTTTTCACTTGCCACATCAGCAAGAGGACTGTTTACATACTTATCAGGGTGATATTTTTTTATAAGCTCTCTGTAAGCCTTTTTTATGGTTTCTTCGTCTGCACCTCTCGGAACTCCGAGAACTTCATATGGATCCATTTTTATCTCCTATATCTTGTTTTTTCAAAACAGCTATCTGTTTTATTCTAAGACTGTCATATATTATTTTATAAAGAACCTCTTGATTTTTATACACCTTCAGAAGCTCAAAGCTTGAAGCCGCATTTTCCAGAGTGAATGTAAGCGAAATCTCAAGCTCCTTTGCCCTTGAAGCCCTGTACGCAGATATATCTCCATCCTTAAAATCTGCAATAAACGGATTGTATGATTTACTTTTATAATCCTTTTCGAGGTCATTAATCGCATCAAGTACAAAAATCCATCTTCCTATATTATACCCAAACCAATCAAGAATACGTCTTGTTTCATCGTCGGTTATAAATGAAGGTGTAAAAAGCTTTTGAAGAATTTTCGCAAAGCAGTCGGCAACACGGTCAATATCAGAGCAGTTTTCTTTTTCCAAGCGGCTCAGCTCGTCAAGACAGTTCTTTATATATTTATACTCATCCCGATACTTTTTTCTTGCACGCCGTACTCCGCCATACATTACAGCCATGCCTAAAAGTGCTTTTATGCTTTTATCATCATGCCAGTCATCCGCAAGCTTTAAATACGAAAGCATCACACCGGCACACGCACTGTAGTCAACGGCAATATCCTGCTTTACACACTGTTTCTTTTTAAACGGATGAACCATGCACGCTTCCGTTTTCATACAATGCTCCTCATCAACTACCGCCGACAGCACCATAGCAAGAAACGTAACATCATAGCTAAGTCCAAGTCTTGAAGCCTGTGAGCATTGCTTTCCCATAGCCTTGCATAAGCCGCAGTAATATGCATTAAAAATTCCAAAGTCTGCTTCACCAAGCTGTCCTTTACAGGGTTTTATATATCCAAACATTATATTCTCCCATAAAAATAAGATATATATTAATAAGTATATATCTAAATCAAAAAAATTTCAATACTAAACAGAAATTTATTTTAAAAATTTATTTTTTGTTCATATTTGGGTATGATAAACAGGAAACAATTTATATGAAAGGATAAAAAACTATGAATTCGAAAATGACTCAACAGGAATATGACGAGCTTGTAAAGCAAAAAACGCCAAACTCAACTATATTAAAAAACTGTATAAAAGCATTTTTAATAGGAGGGTTAATTTGTGTGTTGGGCGAAGCCATGCTTAAAATATACAAAAGCCTCGGACTTTCCCAGGAGGATGCAGGAACCATGGTTTCTGTATCACTCATATTTTTAAGCGCCTTACTGACAGGACTTAATATATACCCGAAAATTGCAAAGCACGCAGGTGCCGGCACACTTGTCCCAATTACGGGCTTTGCCAATTCCATATCCGCTCCGGCACTTGAAGCCAAAACCGAGGGCTATGTTTTAGGCGTCGGTGCAAAAATATTTACAATAGCAGGACCTGTTATACTTTTTGGTACACTTGCATCTGTTATTGCGGGAATTATTTATTTTATATTTTGAAATAAAAATACCGAAAATAAATTTTCGGCATTTTGAAGGTGCAAAAACAAAAACGCACCTTTACATATCTTCATATCTTTTCGGATTATCCGTTTCTCCTAACAAATAATCAATACTTGTATTATAAAACCTCGCAAGCTTTATGAGTATTGCTGTAGGTATATCATTTTCACCCGTTTCATACTTTGAATATCCTGTTTGTGACATTCCCAACATATCAGCAACTTGCGTCTGGTTTAAATCATTATCTTCTCTTAAATCTCTTATTCTTCTATACATAAGTAAAACTCCTTTAAAAATATTTTAATTTATTTTCAAAAAAGTATTTACTTTTAACCTGAAATAGGTTAAAATGTATTGTACGAGGTGATTAATATGATTTGCATGAACAGCTTTTGTATTCATTGGCACAATAATATTTGTTTATTAAATAATATATGTTTGGATGCCTCCGGACAATGCATTGATTGTACTTATATTGATTTCAATATAAAAAATATAAATTCAACATTAAAGAAAATAAAAAAATAATTTCAAAATACCTCTTTTCTTTTTTATTATTTTATGGTAGAATGATATAAATGAGATTTACGGAGGATTAAAGATGCACGGATACAGAACCTTTCATGAGGAGCTTATGGAAAATTTAATACAAAGCGTAAGAAACGGCTCTGTTTCACACGCATATATATTTGAAGGGGCAAAGGGGCTTGGGAAGCACGAAAGCGCTCGCTTGTTTGCTGCGGCTCTTACCTGCCTGTCTCAGAGTAATGCTCCGTGCGGTGTATGCTCAAGCTGCGCAGAAGCATCTGCCAACAGCAACCCTGATATAATTTATGTAGAAAAACCAAAGGACAAAACAAGAATCCCGGTCGATACAATCCGTCAGCTAAACGACGATGCGGCAATAAAGCCATTTAATGCTCCGAAAAAGGTTTATATTATAAACGACGGAGACCTGCTTACAACCGAAGCACAAAACGCTTTTTTAAAAACCTTTGAGGAGCCACCTGAATATGCAGTATTTATTATTGTTGTGGAAACCTCATTAAGCTTATTACCGACTATACTTTCAAGGGCGGTGCTTATTACATTTCCGCCGATTTCAAATAAAAAAACAGAACAATTTTTACTTGAACATTATCCTGATGAAAAAAAACGTATTCCGTTTCTTGTGAATTTTTGCGAAGGGAATCCCGGAACTGCAGAGGATATTATTGCAAACCCTGATTTTGAACAGCTTCGCAGCGATTCTCTTGACGTAATAAAATACCTGCTTTCATCAAACAAAAATGAAGCTTTTCTGATTGAGGATTTTATTGATAAACGAAAGGATTTTGCAGATCAGATTTTTGATTTCTGGATTTCGTTCCTGCGTGATATTCTTGTTCTGCAATGCTCGGCATTTGAGAGTGCAATAAATATAGATAAGCTCAGTGCTTTAAAGAAATATTCAGAAGCCCATGACGAGAAGAAAATAGTTTCAGCCATAACCACTTTAACAAACGGCAAAAAGATGCTTGACCGATACGTTAAAGCAGGAGCTGTCGCACTTAATTGTGCATTAAAAATATCATAAAAAACGGCTTGAATAAGCCGTTTTTTGATTATGTGTCTGCACTGTAATTTATTACTTTATATGTTTTGATTTTTATCTTAACCCTAAATGCGGTATTTTGTCAATATAAAATATTAATTATTTTGTTTTTCAAGCATTTTAGAATAATAACTCATACGGTATGATAACGCCGTAAAGCGTTTTTGTGTAAAAGCATTCTGCACCATACAGTTTACAGTTTGCTCCGAACCAACAATAATAACAATATCCTTTGCTCTTGTAACGGCAGTATAAAACAGATTTTTAGTCATAAGCCTCGGCATAAAATGACCAAGTGCTATAATAACAATAGGGAATTCACTTCCCTGACTTTTATGAACCGTCACCGCATACGAAAGGTCAAGCTCATCAAGCCCCGAAAACGGATAATCAATATACTTGTCGTCATCAAATAATATAGTCATATATTTATCAGTTGTATTTATTTTTTCTATTATACCCATATCTCCGTTAAATACACCCGTACCTTCTTCTCCGTTGGTTCGCTTATAAATCATGTCATAATTATTTTTAGTCTGCATAACCTTATCACCTTCACGAAAAATCATATGACCATAAGTGTATTCATTTTTTTCAGGCGAAGACGGATTGTATGCATCCTGCAAAAGACGGTTCAAATTAACCGTTCCTATATCGCCTTTTTTAGTCGGTGACAAAATCTGTATTCCCGAAATCGGATTCACGCCATAGCTTTTTGGAAGTCTGTTTATAAATAAATCTGTTACGGTTGTTGATATTGAGCCTGCATTCCCTCTCCGCAAACAGAAAAAGTCATTGTTTGTAGTTGTTAAATCAGGCAATTCACCTCTGTTAATACGATGTGCATTCACAATAATAAGACTTTGTTCAGCCTGCCTGAAAATACGATTTAATTTTATAACCGGAATCGCCTCGCTTTCTATTATATCCTTCAAAACACTTCCGGGGCCTATTGACGGAAGCTGATCACTGTCACCGCACAAAATCACCCTCGCCCCGCTTTTTACTGCGCGCAAAAACGAACACAGCAACGGCGTATCAATCATACTTGCCTCATCCAAAATCAGAACATCTGCCGCAAGCGGATGTGATTCGTTATACGAAAAAACGTGTACTCCGTTTTTGTATTCAGTTCCAAGAAGCCTGTGAATTGTTTTTGCTTCAAGACCTGTCACCTGTGAAAGCCTTTTTGCCGCACGTCCTGTAGGAGCTGCAAGAGCAACAGAAAGCTGCATATCTTCAAGCACTCTTATCATAGCATTAACTGTTGTGGTTTTTCCCGTTCCCGGACCTCCCGTAAGCACCATACAGCCCGACGATGCAGCAGTTATAACAGCGTCCTTTTGTTCAGGTGCAAGCTCATTCTGAAGTGAAAGTGCCGAAATCCTTTGTTCTGTCTGCAATGCGTTCAATATCACCTTAGGCTTTGTTTTCGCCATAACAGCAAATCTGCTTGCTATATACATTTCCTGCTCGTAAAGCTCTTTAAGAAAACATACTTTTTCACGCTCGATAGTATCACAAATAATTTCTTTTTCTTCTATAAGCTCAAGCATTGCCTTCTCTGCCTCTGCTTCGCCCACATTCAGCTTATATGCCGTATCTTCAACTATTAAGCTAAACGGCATATATGTATGGCCACTTTGATATGCCGCAGTCTGCATAAGATATTTTATTCCCGAACAAATTCTCAGCATACTGTTTTTAGGTATGCCCATGTTAAATGCAATCAAATCTGCGGTTGTAAATGAAACGCCTGAAACCATATCCGCCAATGTATACGGATTTCTTTCTATTATATCAATCGCACTGCTGCCGAACACATCATATACCTTCATCGCTATCGTAGGCGATATATTATATTTTTGCAAAAACATAACAAGCCTCTGGACGGCTTGCAACCTCTTATATGATTCTGAAATCTTCATAGCCTTATCGTGGCTTATTCCCTTTATTTTTGCCAATTTCTCAGGCTCCGAAAGCATGATGTTCAAGGTATCTGCACCAAACTCATCAACAAGCTTTTTTGCAGTAGCCTCACGTACACCCTCAACTATTCCCGATGCGAGATATTGAAATATCGCATCCTCATCAGTCGGTAAAATCGGTTCAAAAAATTCTACTCTGAACTGGTCTCCATAATCATAATGCGTAGTCCACGAGCCTGTAATATTAAGATACTGACCTTCATTTATGCACGGTAAAATTCCGACAGCCGTGAAATAATCACTACCGTCGGCATACGAAGCCTCCATAACAGTGTAACCGTTATCTTCATTTGTATATATAATTTCTTCAACCATGCATTTGATTGTTTCAGTAGACATTTACCATCAAATCCTTATCAATTCCTTTTAATTTTGCACCTGCTTTTTGCAGTTCCTTTATATTTTTTATCATTTGCTCTGTAATCTTCGCACCGCAGCATATAACAGGTATACCCGGAGGATATGCCATAACAGTCGAAGCCGCAATTCTCCCCAAAGCATCATCTATATTAACGCTCTCACACTCTCCGAAAAAGCCGTCTGATGGCGAGAATATTTCTGACGTCGGCAAAATCGCCTTACATTCCTCAGGCTCTAAAGTATTTGAGATTTTGCTTAATGCCTTGTTGAGTCTTTCAAAATCGTCCTCTGTATTTGACGGTGTTGCTATCAATACAATCGAATGTAAGTCCGCCATCTCTATATCAATCCCAAATTCGTCGGCAAGTAATTTCTCAACCTCAAAGCCGGTTTTTTCTCCTGTAAAAAACACCATTCTTGTCGGATCATCGTTGACAAGCGACGGCATGGAAATACTCTTTTTTAACTCGGTACAACGCTTTGCTGTTCTCTCCCATTCACTTTTATCCATAGTCAAAGCCGCAGCTTCCGCAGATGCCGAAATGACATATGACGGACTTGACGAGCCAAACATCCCAAGAGCAATTTTAAGTCGCTCTTTGTTAACACGATTTCCGTTAACATGAACATATGCCGCTCCTGTAAGTGCATTGAGAGTTTTATGTGCACTCATAACAATACAGTCAGCACCGTTAAAATCAGGAAATATATCAGACGAAGCAAAGTGTGCCCCATGTGCTCCGTCAACCAAAAACGGTATATCGTATTTATGGCATATATGTGCCGTCTTTGAAATATTTTTACAAATACCGTAATAATCAGGTGAAACAGCAATAACAGCACATATGAGTTTCTCTTTATTTAAAATATCTTCAAGCTTTTCATAATCAAAGCCTGTACAATGACCGAAACTATCGTATTTCATAGGAGCAAACATAAGCTGTACACCCATTAATGCACAGGCATTTATAACACTCATATGACAGTCCGGCGACGAAAGCAATACACCGCCTTTTTTATAAACAGCCGCAATCATAGCCTGAATGCCTGTCGTTGAGCCTGACGTCAAAATAAGGCTTTCGTCAACGCCATACACCTTGCTTATCATTTCCTGAGAACGCAAAAGAACTTCTCCCGGCTCGTGCAAATCCTCTGTTGCGTCAAGCTCCGTAACATCGCAGTCTATAATATTTTTAAGCAAGCCTCTGCCGTTTTTGTGTCCGGGCATAGCAAAAGAAACTCTGCCCGAATTATGATACTTTATCAAATGATTATAAAGCGGCATTTCCATAACCATACCCTCCAAACTTATTTTCTAATATATATTATACAAAAAAAGCGAACATATGTAAAGATTTTTTTCTAACATTTTTGTTACAAAAATCAAAAAGAGCAGGCTCAATTTAAAGTCCTGCTCATATTTTTATTTGTTTGTCATTTTAAGCATAAGCTTATATATCTGCTCGAGTGCATTAGTTTTCGCCATTGATTTTAAATTTTTTGACATTTTATCAAGTGCTTCATTATCCGTTACCATGCTCATGATTTTATCATAAAGGCACTCAGGCGTAAGCTCACTTTCAACAATCAATGCCGCGGCTCCGTTTTTCTCAAATTCACGTGCATTCTGTTCCTGATGATTTCTTACAACATTAGGCGACGGAATCAATATTGACGGCTTAAACAAAGCCGCAATCTCGCTTACAGTGATAGCTCCGGCTCTTGACACAACCAAATCAGCCGCTGCCATACATTCAGCCATATTATCAATATACGGAACAATTTTTATATCCTCATTAAGAGCTATCCCCTCTTCTTTTATACGGTTCATTATCTTTTCGTAATTTCTGTCACCCGTACCAAAAAGAACGCTTATTTTATTCTCATCGGATATACGCTTTAATATTTTTATAACATTATCATTAATCTTATCCGCACCGAGACTTCCTCCGAAAATCAGTACAAACGGCTTTGTAATACCAAGCTTCTGACGTGACTTTTCTTTGTCCGCTTCAAGAATTTCTGTTCTTATAGGGTTTCCCGTTACAACACATTTTGATTTATTCTTCATATGATTTACGGTTTCATCAAAGCTCAAGGCAAGATAATCAACGTAATTTTCAGAGCCTCTTACGGTAAGCCCTGGATATACATTCTGCTCATGAATAAGAGACGGAATCTCCATTGCTTTTGCCGCCATTGTAACAGGCCCACTTACATATCCTCCTGTGCAGACAATACAATCCGGCTTAAATTCCTTTATAAGCTTTTTCATCTTTGCTTTTGACGTCATAAGCTTTGCGGCAATTTTTACGTTTTTGAGCATATTCTTTCTGCTAAAGCCCTCTATATCTATATACTCTATCTTATATCCTGCCTTCGGAACAAGCTTTGTTTCAAGTCCGTTTTTAGTTCCTATAAATAAAGCTTCAAAATCATCATTATGAGCTTTTGCATAATCTGCTATTGATATTGCAGGATTTATGTGTCCTCCTGTGCCGCCGCCGGCAAATATAACTCTCATAATAGCTCCTTTCCTATTTTCGTGAATGTCTCGAAATATTCAATAACACTCCCATTTCAAGTAAGAGCGTCATAATTGATGTACCGCCGTAGCTAAAGAACGGCAGAGCAACTCCTGTATTCGGTACGCTTGAGGTTGCAACGGCAATATTAAGTATAGTCTGAATTGCAAGCTGTGCAACTATACCCGTTGCTACAAGTGTTCCATATACGTCAGGTGCATTAATAGCTATTCTTACACCTCTCAGAATCAACGCCGCAAAAATACCCATTATTACTATTGCACCTATGAATCCAAGCTCTTCGCATATTATGGCAAAAATAAAATCATTATACGGCTCAGGCAAATAATACTTCTGTATTCCCTGACCAAGCCCCAAGCCAAACAGCTTTCCGGAGCCGATAGCATAAATACCCTGTGCAACCTGATAACCGGTATTCTGTACATCCTCAAACGGATGCAAAAAGCTCATTACACGACTCCAACGCTCCTCACTCGCAAATCGAACCAACAGCAAGCCCAACGGAAGAACGCAGACTCCGCCTGCCAATATCGGCTTTATGGGTGTTCCACCGGCAATCATAACCGTTATTGCAATACCCGCTATAACTATAGCACCACTCAGATGCGTTTCGCAAAGCATAAGTGCTACTATGATGCCGATTACCAATATGTACGGAACATTTCCTTCCAGAGTCTTTAAATTAGTTTTTCCTTTTTCTATCATGTACGCAAAATACATAGCGATTACAGGCTTAACAAACTCCGACGGCTGTATAGGAATAATCGGCGTATTAAGCCAACGTCTTGAACCGTTAATCTTTTTACCCAAGCCCGGAATCAGCACAAGCAATAACAGTAATCCGCATATAAACATCATCTTAGGCAAAAGGCTTTTGTATGCATTATAATTCATTCGTGAAACGAACCACATTCCGACAAAGCCTATTACCGCAAATAAAAGCTGTTTCCCAAAAAATGAATATGTGTTACCTGCTTCTTTACCGTCAGGAGTTGAAGCCGAAAGAAGCATAACAAGACCTATCGCTACGACAAGTATAACCAAAACAAGGAAGGTATAATCAATCTCCCCTGCCTGTCTCATATTCCATAAATGAACCTTCTTTTGTTTTTCCCGACTCTTTGAGACTATTTTCTCTGATGGGTATTTATTCATACGTTGCTGTCCCATCTATTCTATCCTCCAATTATTAAAACATTATAAGCAGTGACACTATGCACAGTAATGCAGTAACACCCGAAAATACTGCTACGATTTTCTTTTCATTCCAGCCGCACATCTCAAAATGATGATGTATAGGTGTCATTTTGAATACTCGTCTGCCCTCTCCGTATTTTTTCTTTGTATATTTAAAATACGAGGTCTGAATGATTACCGAAAGTGTTTCTGAAAAATATATGAATCCCATTAATATAAGATAAATTTCGATTTTTAAATCAATAGCTGTAAGGGCAACAGCCGCACCCAAAAACAGTGAGCCTGTATCACCCATAAACACCTTCGCGGGATGTCGGTTAAACAGCAAGAAGCCAAGCATTCCGCCTAATATCGCCGCACCAAGCACCGATGTGCCGTCAGCCGCAAACAAGGCATATGCCGCAAACGACATAAACAGAGTAAATACAGCAGTGACACTTGCGGCAAGTCCATCAAGACCGTCTGTAAGATTCACTGCGTTCACAACACCTACAATCACAAACAATACAAACGGTATGTACAGCCACACTGGAAGCATCAGTGTTTCTTTCATAAACGGTATATGTATATCTGTATGAAGCTCACCCATCAGGTAAATTGCTCCTATATAAACAACTGCCAAGCCCACCTGCATCAAAAATTTCTGCTTTGCCGTAAGACCTAAATTACGCTTTTTTACAACCTTTATATAGTCGTCAACAAATCCTATTATTCCAAATCCGAGTGCTATCAGATACGGAAGCAGACAACGCTTTACAAATACCACATCAAGATTACCTTTTACAGCAGTCATTATCAATGTCGCCGCAACGGCAATTCCGATACCTATTATAAACATAATTCCGCCCATTGTAGGAGTTCCTGACTTTTTCTGATGCCACTTCGGTCCTTCCTCTCTTATCTCCTGACCGAATTTCAGCTTATGAAGCCACGGAATAAAAACAGGGCCAAGCACAGCAGTAACTGCAAACGCCACCACTAACGGAAATATATTCAATAACCCAAAATTCTTCAATATCATTAAACTGTTCATTTGAAACTCCTTTTTAAATCTCTTTTATTGCTTCTACAACATCCTCAAAATGCATACCGTGCGATGCCTTTACCAAAACACAGTCTCCGCTTTTTATACATTCCTTCACATAATTTACAGCTCCGAGTGTTTTATCAAACGACACTGAATCTCTAAATCCCAATTCAGCCGCACCCTTTGCAATCTCACGTGCATTTTCACCTGCTGTTATCAGTAAATCAATTTTATTTTCAATTATTGCTTTTCCAAGCTCATAATGAGCCTGCTTTGCAAAGCTACCCATTTCAAGCACATCACCAAGCACCGCTACCTTACGCTCCTGAAGCGAATACGGCATAATAGACAGTGCGGCTCTTATTGAATCAGGAGAAGCATTATAGCAGTCATTTATAATCTCAATTCCGTTATGATGCTCAATCTCAAGTCTTTGAGTTGTATACTGACATTTTTTGATTCCTGCTATACTTTCTTCAACACTGACTCCAAAAACTAACCCTGTACAAATTGCGGCAAGAGCATTATACACATTATGCCTGCCCGGAATACTCACCGCAGCCGGATATTCTTTTCCGTCAACTACAGCCGTAAACTCAACTCCGTTAAGACCTTTATTAAAAATATCCTTTGCAAATACGTCATTTTTTGTACTATCTATTCCGTAACGCATAATTTTATACTTGCCATTTGACTCTACCGTCGCCAAAAATCTATCGTCACCGTTCAGAATCAAAGTATTATTTTCATTAAAATATTTTGTTATTTCCAGCTTCGCCTTTAAAATCCCCTCCTGAGAGCCGAGATTTTCTATATGCGACATTCCGATATTTGTAATAACTGCCGCATCAGGCTTTATTATTCCTGCAAGACGTTCAAGCTCACCGAAATGATTCATTCCTGTTTCTATAACAGCCGCCTCATGCTCACTTTCCTGCATCAGAACAGTAATAGGAACTCCTATTTCATTATTAAAATTATTAGGCGTTTTTATTGTATTATATTTTTCGTTAAGTGCGGAATACAGCATATCCTTTGTTGTTGTTTTTCCGACACTGCCCGTTACCGCAACAGTAGGTATTCTGTACTTAGCTTTATAATACGCCGCAATATCACGAAACGCTTTAAACGTATCCTCTACTTTTATTATTGTTTTATCTATAAACGGCTCTGTATCCTTTTGAGTCAGCACAACAGCCGCACCCATATCAAACGCCGCTGTTATAAACTCATGACCGTCAAATTTTTCTCCTATAAGAGGAATAAAAAGCACGCCCTCACCGGCTTTTCTTGAATCTGTAGTTATAGAGCTGAACTCCGTTTCCATATTACCGCAAACAAGCACGCCGTCTGTTGCATTTAAAATATCCTGTATCGTCAGCTTTTGCACTCTGCAATCATTCCTTTCTCTATTAAGCCATATAACGCATAATAGGGACTTAAATTTATATAATAAGTCCCTATAATATTTCTACTTATTAAGATGCTTACAAACTTCAACTCTTTCGTCAAAGTCAAATTTCTCTTTACCTATTATCTGATATGTCTCCTGACCTTTTCCGGCAAGAATAACAACATCGCCTTTTTTTGCATTGTCAAGAGCATATGCTATTGCCTCACGTCTGTCAACAATTACGGTATACTTACCGTCAGTCTGCTTCATACCTTCTTCAATCTGAGCCACTATAGCCTCAGGATTTTCAGTTCTCGGATTGTCCGAGGTTATAATACTGAAATCCGAAAGCTCTCCGGCAATCTTACCCATTATCGGACGCTTTGTATTATCTCTGTCACCGCCGCAGCCAAATAATGTTATAACATCACCCTCAGCAAATTCACTGACTGCTCTTATAATATTTTCCAAACCGTCAGGAGTATGAGCATAATCTATAATTACTGTATAATCTGTATCTGTCGGTACAACTTCTACTCTGCCGACAACTCCCGTTGCACGGGCAAGACCTTTCTTTATTGTATCAATATCAATTCCAAGCTGAAGAGCCGCACCTATAGCACATATTGCATTATAAACGCTGAACTTACCCGGAATTGCAACTGTCATCGGATAAACCTCGCCTTTATAATGTACGTCGAATTTATCTCCTCTTGATGTTATTGATACATTATCTACCCATAAATCACTGTTTTCATCAAAACCGACCTTTAATATATCACATGATTTTTCAGCCGCAATCTTTTTACCGCCGTCATCATCATAATTTACTACACCCTTGTTGCTTATATCAAAAAGCTTCGCTTTGGCATTAAGATAATTTTCCATTGTCTTATGGAAATCAAGATGATCCTGTGTAAGATTAGTGAAAACACCAACGTCAAAATTACAGCCTCTTACTCTTTCAAGCTCAAGAGCATGGCTTGAAACCTCCATAACAACACAGTCTGCTTCTCCCTGAACCATTTCGGTAAACAGCTGCTGAAGCTCAAGTGAATTCGGAGTTGTAGGTGTTGTACTCTGCGTAACAAGCACCTTATCGCCGATTACATTCTGATTTGTTCCGATTATACCGACACTCATACCTGCTTCTTCAAGAATACTCTTTAACAAATATGTTATTGTGGTTTTACCGTTTGTTCCTGTAACACCTATAAGCTTAAAATGCTCTGAGGGGTTTCCGTAAAATTTACACGCAAGGTCAGCCAATGCCCCACGCGAATTTTCCACATACCATACAGGTATGTCAACATCTATTTCATCCTCGGCAACTATTACAGCCGCTCCGTTTTTCTCCGCCATTTTAACATATTTGTGTCCGTCTGATTCAAAGCCCTTTATACACACAAATACATTACCTTCAGATACGTTTCTTGAATCGTATGCAATACCTGTTATTTCTGTATTACTGTATTTTTCAAGCCATTTTTCACCAAATAGTATGTCAGCTTTCATTTTAAACCCCCTTTGATTTAATCGACTGCATTTTGTCTGAATTCAACTCCAATAACTGTTCCGGGTTCTACCTTTTCTCCTGCTTCAACACTCTGATTTACGCAGAACGCAAGTGATGTTTCACTATGACCTGCTCCTGCAACCTCAAAGTTCAGATGATACGCATTAAGTGTTGCCTTTGCAATACCTACAGACACTCCCTTTAAATCAGGAACTTCAACAAGCCCCGTTCCTTCTTCAGGACGCTCTGTATATAAAATCACAAGCGAATCCTCACTAAGCATAGTACCCGGCTCAGGTAACTGCTTTATGATTTTATCGCCGTCGCCTTTAATTACATAATTCAAGCCTGCTTCTTCAAGCATATCTGACGCATCCGACAGCTGTGCTTCACGAATATCAGGAACCTCAACCTTTATAACCGGCTCTTCATCCTCACTGTACTGCTTATCTACACCAAGATAATTCAATACATCCTCTATTATTTTACCTGCAAGCGGTGCCGCTATAACGCCACCGAATTTATTCGCAACCTGAGGTTCATCAAGAACAATAAGACATATAATTTCAGGGTCATTTGCAGGAGCAAACCCTACAAACGAAGCAATACGCTTATCCTTTGTTCTGTCGCCTTTTTCCGAGGTTCCCGTCTTTCCGCCTATACGGCATCCCTTGACGTAAGCATTTTTACCGGTTGCATTTGAATTTGATACAACCTTTTCGAGAATATTCCTCATTTTTTCTGAGGTTTCCTCTGAAATTACACGGTTAACAACTTCAGTGTCATAGCTTTTAATTATTCCACTGTCGTTTCTTATTTCCTTTACAATCTGAGGTCTCATTCTCTGACCGCCGTTTATAACTGCCGATATAGCTGTAATAAGCTGTATCGGTGTAACCTGAAAGCCCTGTCCGAAAGAACTTGTTGCAAGGTCAACCTCGTTCATTCCGTTTTTATAATATATGCTTGAGCTTTCACCCACAAGCTCTATACCTGTTTTTTGTGTAAGACCAAACGCTGTGAAATACTCCATGAATTTTTCTGAGCCAAGTCTTTCACCAACATCCATGAATACAGGGTTACATGAATTCTGAACACCTTCTTCAAAGTTCTGTGCTCCGTGACCGTTCACATTCGCACAGCCTATTTTTCTGTCAGCTACTACTTTAAAGCCCGGACAGTAAAATTTCGTATCCATATCAACAACGTGCTCTTCAAGTGCCGCAGCCGCAGTTATTATTTTAAATGTGGATCCCGGCTCGTACGAATCCGATATTGTTTTATTTCTCCACATTCTGTTTCTGAGCATTGCAATACGCTCATCACTCGGATTTTCCGGGTCCTCTGTAGGCTTCGGAGTAGAATCAGGGTCATCAGATTCTTCCACAGTTTTCTTTTCTTCAAACTGCATAACAAACTCGTTGAATGCATCTATATCATACGGATTGTTTCCGTCAAAATCCGGCTTTGTTGACATTGCAAGAATCTCACCGGTTTTAGGATTCATGATAATTCCTGCAGCACCCTCCTTGAGCTTGTTTTCCGTTACTGCCCTTTCAAGATGATTTTCAAGAAAATGCTGAATTGTTTCGTCTATGGTAAGAACTATATCCGCACCTTTTTTTTGTGCAGTAAGATATTCCTCCTGCTGTTCTTCAAGAGTTGTTCCCATAGCTGTCTGATTATGCTCTATACTTCCCGGCTTTCCCAAAAGCTCATCATCAAAAGTAAGCTCAATTCCCTGCAAGCCGTTATTGTCATATCCTGTAAAGCCAAGAATATGCGGTGCTATTGTAAACGGATAATAGCGTTTTGAGTCGTCTTCAAAATAAACGCCCGTAAACGCCTTTGCCATATCCTTATTAACTTCTTCATCCTTAAATCTTTTTATCGCTTCTGTTTCTTCTACGGAAATTCTCTTTTTTAATATTTGATATCTGTTGTTTCGGGTAAGATTTTTATATATTTTTTCATAATCTTCACCAAAAAGAGCCGAAAGCTCATTTGCAATAATCTCAGCATTTCCGTAATTGCTTATATCCTGAGGATTGCAAACCAAGGTATTCGCCGATACGCTTTCAGCCAGTGCTTTTCCGTTTCTGTCATAAATTGTGCCTCGTGAGGCTGTTATAACCGTAGACCCCGTCTGTTGATTTTTGACCTTTACCGAAAGCTCCTCGCCTCTTAAAATCTGCCAGTACGAAAGTCTGATCACCAAAAGAGCCATACACACAAGAACAATTATCACCATCGGGAGTATTCGTTTTTTTATACTGGTTAATGACGGTGTGTTCATATTTTGCCTTCCAATCTGTTTAATTAAATGGATACTTCTATTTTATGCTGAAAAACTCAACTATATTACCTATAATTGCCTTTAATGTATCACTTATTCTGCCTTTTGCGTTTTCAACCTCTCCAACCGTTTTCTCAGTAACGTCCTCACGGCTGACATTTACATATACAGTCTGATACTTTTCAGGACGCTTCATACCAAGACGTGTTGTTGCTTCTTCCTCAATAGTTGCAAGGTCAATGCTATGGTCAAGGTCAAATGCCTTCTGACTTGTTATTGCCTCCATTTCAGAAAGATGCTCCTCTAAGCTCCTTACCTCTGCTCTTGTTTCATTAACCGTAACAAAAGTAGAAATCATAAATCCTGCCGCTAATGCTATTGTTACAATAACAAATATGTATCGTCTGTATTTTTTCTTATCTGTTCTGTGCCCAATTACAGCACTCTGCTTCTTTTGTGGTCTTTCCTTATACCGCGGGAAATAATACTCCGCCTTATACGCTAAATTGCCGTATTCCACAATAAACTCCTTATCAATTCAAATCTCTTACTGCTTACTTCTAAAGCTTCTCCGCAATACGAAGCTTTGCACTTTTTGAACGCGGATTATACTCCTCCTCGTCCTTTGACGGAAGTATAGGCTTACGCGAAATAACCTTCACGCTCGGCTTGAATCCGCATACACATACCGGAAATTCCTTCGGACATTTACACCCGTCCGACAACTCATTAAACGTCTGCTTTACAATCCTGTCCTCAAGCGAATGGAAGGTAATAATTGCAAGTCTCGCTCCGGGCTTTAATGAATCCACAAAGTCACGTATTGCCTGTTCAAGAATCCTTAATTCCCCGTTTACCTCAATTCTTACCGCCTGAAACACCCTTTTTGCAGGATGTCCGCCTTCAAGACGTGCTTTTTTAGGGATTGCCGCTCTTATAATTTCCACAAGCTCGCCTGTGGTTTTTATCGGAGCGTTCTGCCGTCTTTCAAGTATAAACTCCGCAATTCTTTTAGACCATTTTTCCTCGCCATAATCATAAAATATCTGCATAAGCTCCTGCTGTGAATATGTGTTGATAACATCATATGCCGAAAAATCCGACTCTCTGTTCATTCGCATATCCAAAGGAGCGTCGTGCATATATGAAAAACCGCGTTCTGCATTATCAAGCTGATAAGAGCTTACTCCCAAATCAAGAACAGCTCCGTCCAACCCGTCAATATCCAATTTATTTAAAATCCCTTTTATCCCCGAAAAATTACTGTTAACTGCTAAAACACGGTCCCCAAAACGCTCCAGTCTTTTAACTGCAGCTGCTATGGCGTCCTTATCCTGATCAATACCCACAAGACGGCAGGTATTATTCTGTTCCAATATCTTCTCCGAATGACCACCGCCACCCAGAGTTCCGTCTGCATAAATGCCGTTTTCCTTTACTTGCAGTGCCTTTATGCTTTCCTCCAAGAGAACAGAAATGTGGCTGAATTCAATACCGCTCTTATTTTCCAAACAAAACCCCTCCACATTAAAATTTCTGCAAGTACTCCGATACACCATAATTTTAACTTAATAAAATCAAAAAGGCAAGCATTTTTTTCCGCAAAGCCGTGTATTGTTCAGGTGTTGACAAAACCTTTAAAATTTTTTTTAAAATTAGGTATTGCCAAATCAAAAAAAATGGGTTATAATCTCTTATAACAGGATATTTTCGATAGTATCTTTTCCTATTATAATGGATTTTTATCTACTATATCTTGTGTACTAAGTTATTATATCACATTTTTTTTAATTTGTGAAGTCTTTTTTTAAATTTTGTTTTCTTATTCATTACAAAATTTAAAATTTATTTACACATATTTTTAGGAGGATTACACATATGGACAAAAATAATAAGATTTCTGAACAGCTTGCAAAGGAGTTTTCTATCGCACAATGGCAGGTTGATAACACAATTGAGCTTATTGACGAAGGAAACACAATTCCTTTTATAGCACGTTACAGAAAGGAAAAAACAGGAACTTTAAGCGACGATATTCTTCGTGAGTTTTTTGACAGACTTAATTATCTTCGCTCACTTGAAGCCAAAAAAGAAGAAATCGAACGTCTTATTGACGAGCAGGGACAGCTTACAGAAGAGCTTTCGGCGGCTATAGCAGCAGCTGTAACACTTTCTGAGCTTGAAGATATATACCGCCCTTACCGTCCAAAGCGACGCACAAGAGCAACCGTTGCAAAAGAAAAAGGTCTTGAACCGCTGTCCGAGCTTATTATGGCACAGGACGGAACGGATATTATCACTGCTGCTGCGGAATATATTAATGAAGAAAAAGAAGTTGCAACAGCTGAAGAGGCTATTCAGGGTGCAATGGATATTATAGCTGAGGCCATAAGCGATAATGCCGAATACAGAAAAGAAATCAGAAGCGCTACTCTTGAAAAAGGTGTGCTTGTTACAAAAAATGCAACAGATGAGGACAGTGTATATTCACAGTATTACGAATATTCCGAGGGTGTTGCAAAAATACCGAATCACAGACTCCTTGCCGTAAACAGAGGCGAAAAGGAAGGCTTCTTATCAGTAAAGCTCGAAATGGACGAGGATGCTATAATAAAATATCTTACAAAACAGCTCGTTTCAAAAAAGCCAACTCCTGCAACAGAATATGTTGCACTTGCAGCAGAGGATGCATATAAGCGTCTTATTGCACCTTCAATAGAGACTGAAATCAGAAATCTGCTTACAGACGATGCTCAAGAGGCTTCTATAAAGGTATTTAACAAAAACCTTTCAGGACTTCTTTTACAGCCGCCAATCAAGGGCAGCGTTGTACTCGGTCTTGACCCAGGTTACAGAACAGGCTGTAAGGTTGCAGTTGTTGATGAAACAGGAAAGGTTCTTGATACGGGAATTGTCTACTGTACGCTTCCTAATCATGACAAAGACAAGGCAAAGAAAATCCTTAAAGATATGATAAAGAAAAATAACGTAAATATCATATCAATAGGAAACGGAACAGCTTCAAAGGAGAGCGAGATACTCGTCGCTGAGCTTATAGGAGAGCTTGACGAAAAGGTTTATTATATGATGACAAACGAAGCAGGTGCTTCAGTATACAGTGCTTCAAAGCTTGCCGCAGAGGAATTCCCTCAGTTTGACGTTGCATTAAGAAGCGCAGTATCAATAGCAAGACGTTTGCAGGACCCATTGGCAGAGCTTGTTAAAATAGACCCAAAATCAATAGGTGTCGGTCAGTACCAACATGATATGAACCAGAAACGCCTCGGCGAAGCTTTAGGCGGCGTAGTTGAAAGCTGTGTTAACAGCGTAGGCGTTGATTTGAACACCGCTTCACCGTCATTGCTTTCATATGTTGCAGGAGTAAACAAGACCGTGGCAAAAAATATAACAGCATACCGTGAAGAAAACGGAAAATTCAAAACAAGAAAAGAGCTTTTAAAGGTACCAAAGCTCGGAGCAAAAGCATTCGAACAGTGTGCAGGCTTCCTTAGAATTGCAGACGGTACGAACGTACTCGACAACACATCAGTTCACCCTGAAAGCTACAAGGCAACAGAGGAGCTTCTTGAAATCCTTGGCTACACAGAGCAGGATGTAATTGACGGAAATATCAAAGACATAAAATCACGTTTAAAGGATATGAAGGTAAGTGAGCTTTCAGAAAAGCTTGGAATTGGCGGTATAACTATTGTGGATATAGCCGACAGCCTTCTGAAAAAAGGACGCGACCCACGTGAGGAATTACCTCAGCCTGTATTAAGAAGCGATATACTTTCTATGGAGGACTTAAAGCCCGACATGGTTCTAAGCGGAACAGTCAGAAACGTTATTGACTTTGGTGCGTTCGTCGATATCGGAGTTCATCAGGACGGACTTGTTCATATATCTCAGATTTGCGATAAATACATCAAGCACCCGACAGACGTACTTTCAGTCGGTGATGCAGTCAAGGTAAAGGTTCTTGAAGTCGATGTAAAGAAAAAGAGAATTTCACTTACAATGAAGGGAGTTTAAGCTTATGAATGTTATATCATTTCCAAAGCTTAATATTATACTTAATATCAATCCTATTGCATTTTCAATCGGTGCAAAGGAAATTTACTGGTATGCTTTAATTATACTTACAGGCTTTTTCCTCGGCGCATCATTCGTTTATTTCACAGCCGAAAAGCGTGGATTAAAAAAGGACTATGTATGGGATATTGCACTCTATGGCTTACTCACAGGAATTATATGTGCAAGAATATATTATGTAATCTTTGCCCTTGATGAATTTACTTCATTTTGGGACATATTCAAGATATGGAACGGTGGACTTGCAATCTACGGCGGAATTATAGGAGCAATTATCTCAACGGCAATATTTTGCAAATGCAAAAAAATCAGCTTCAAGAACGCCTTGGATGTGTGCTGTCCCGGACTTTTTATCGGTCAGTCTATCGGCAGATACGGAAATTTTGTAAATGCCGAGGTCTACGGTCAACCGACTAATCTTCCATGGGGCATGAGCATTAACGGCGGTGAAGCAGTGCATCCGTTATTTCTATATGAATCATTATGGAATGTACTTGGATTTATTATTCTTGTTCTGTTTCGTGACAAGAAAAAAGCAGACGGTCAGGTTTTCTGCTTCTATATTTTCTGGTATTCACTTGGCAGACTGTTCCTTGAGGGTATGAGAAACACAGATTATATTTTGTATCTTATTCCTGATATATTGGGAATATCTCAGGCAGTTGCTTTATTGGGAATTGTAGCAGGTATTTCAGTATTTATATTTCTTAACAGAAAACAAAAAACAAAGCTGTTGTAGTATGAACAGGTCCGTTTAAAACGGACCTGTTCGCCTTTTTAAAAACTCCTTATAAATTCCTCAGGATTTTTACATCTCATAAGCCCTGACATTATACACGCTCCAGATGTCCCGACTTCAATAACTAAATTAAAATTATCCGGCGTAATCCCACCAATCGCAAAAACAGGAATCTGCACACTTGCGCAAATTTCTTTCAGATAATCTAAGCCTCTTGGCGGCACTCCTTTTTTACAGTCAGTTTCAAAAATATGACCTGCAATAACATACGTTGCCCCCAACGCCTGTGCTCTTATTGCTTCCTCCTTACTATGAACTGAAGCCCCCACAACATCAAAGCCGCTTATATCCGTATTTTCAAGTGCAGACATCGGCAGATGTATTTTTTTATGTCCGAGTTTTTTTGCTTCGTTAGTAAAAGAATGTAGTATAACATCACCTCCAAAGGAAATTATCCGTTTTGCAAGAGCAAAATATTCATCAGCTGTTAAATCCTTTTCCCTGAGAATTACCGTTATCCCCAAATCAAGAATTTCTTTTATTCTGTTTTCAAAATCAGACGCAAGCTGTCTGTTTGAAATTGAAATTATTTTACACATATATATAATCACTCATTACAGGCTGTAAGCCCTGCCTTTCTATCGCTTTATAAACCTCGTCTACTGTTCTTCCGTCAGAAATTTCAAACTGCTCATCACCCTTACCCTCGCCGCTGTGACCGCCAATTCCGACATCAACTCCGGCACTGATTTTGGTTGCCGCTATGTTTATTATATTATCCCTGAAGCTTGCACACTCACGAGTTGAAATAGTTATATTCGCAAATGGCATGAATATTCTGTATGCACATACTACCTGCAAAAGCTGTCTTTCATGTACATCCCTTGGATTTATTTTATCATTATTGATTATCGGTCTTAAACGTGGACATGAAAACGCAATTTCTGCATGAGGGTATTTTCTTTGTATCAGATACGCATGAAGCCCCGTTGCAAATGCGTCCTTTCTGAAATCATCAAGACCAAGCAATGCCGCAAAACCAACACCTCTCATACCGCCCATAATTGCTCTCTCCTGTGCATTAATACGGTACGGGAACACACGCTTATGTCCTGCAAGATGAAGCTGTTCATACTTATCACTGTTATAGGTTTCCTGAAAAACAGTAACAAAATCCACACCACACTCATGCAGATAACGGTAGTCATCGCTGTTCATAGGATATATCTCAACACCGACAAGCTTAAAATATTTTTTTGCAATACTGCACGCTTCACCTATGTATTTCACGTCCGACATCTTTTTCGATTCGCCCGTAAGAATAAGAATCTCCTGCAAGCCTGTTTTTGCAATTTCCTGCATTTCCACTTCTATTTCTTCCATGTTAAGCTTTGCACGTCGGATTTTATTCTTACAGTTAAATCCGCAGTAAATACAGTAATTCTCGCAGTAATTTGCAATATACAAAGGAGTAAACATATATATCGAATTACCGAAATGCTTTCTCGTTTCAGACTGTGCCTTTTGTGCTATTTCCTCCAAAAACAGCTCTGCCGCAGGCGAAAGCAATGCCGCAAAATCATCAATCGTCAGGCTGTCACTTCTTAATGCTCGCTGTACGTCCTCAGAAGTATATTTATTATAATCGTACTGCTCCATTGCAGATATTACCTTTTTGGGAATATCGGAATTTATAACCTCCATATCAGGGAGATATTGCATATGATCTGTTCTTTTCAATTTAGTGTCCCTCTTTCGTTTTAGTGTCCCTTTTAATCATGTAGAAATCCCGTCAACGGAGACGATGCCGAGCCGGTTTCTATAACACGTCCTGTTCCGCTAAGATACGCCGTTCTTCCTGCTTCTATCGCTTTTTTAAAAGCTTCCGCCATTGCAGGAATATTCCCTGCTGTTGCTATTGCAGTATTCGCCATAACAGCAGCCGCACCCATTTCCATAGCCTCACACGCTTGTGACGGCTTTCCTATACCCGCATCAACAATAATCGGCAAATCAATTTCATCTATAAGGATTTTTATAAAATCCTTAGTGCAAAGCCCTTTGTTTGAGCCAATCGGCGCACCAAGCGGCATAATGCACGCTGCACCTGCATTTACCATATCCCGCGCCGCATTCAAATCTGGGTACATATACGGCATCACAACAAAGCCCTCCTTTGCAAGAGCTTCTGTTGCTTTTGCGGTTTCATAATTGTCAGGCAATAAATATTTAGTGTCCCTTATACATTCAATTTTTATAAAATCACCGCATCCAATTTCTCTTGCAAGACGTGCAATTCTTACTGCCTCTTCTGCGTTCCTCGCTCCCGAGGTGTTCGGCAGAAGTGTAATGTTTTTGGGAATATAATCCATAATATTTGCCACTTCTCCCGTTGCTGCACGCCTTAGTGCAAGCGTGATTATCTCCGCTCCTGCATTTTCTATTGCCGCCTGAATTAAATCAAGCGAATATTTACCCGAACCTAAAATAAATCTTGAAGTAAATTCGTGTCCTCCAAGT
The DNA here is from genome assembly GCA_045537455.1 of Candidatus Ornithomonoglobus sp. Taxonomy (GTDB): domain Bacteria; phylum Bacillota; class Clostridia; order UBA1381; family UBA1381; genus Ornithomonoglobus_A. The sequence goes on from JAZSPM010000078.1 coordinate 68,146, forward strand.
ATTAGCTTGTCATTCATATTTATCTTCCTTTCTATACATCTTCTTTTCCTAAAATGATTCTTATTGCCATTAATGCCTGATGATTTGCACATACCGCAACTCTCGGCGCAAACAATGAGCCATCCACGCCTACGTCTGATGCTTCATCACCGCATATATAGAGATTTTTCATTGCCCTGCGTGTTTTTATTTTGTTTGCACTCTTACACCCTGCCATTCCGCTACCCGAAATTATTATTTTATCAGCCAGTGAATTTATAAGCATAGCCTTATTTTCTGCCTTATCAAAGGCTTCACATACTATTTCATATTCCCCAAAAATTTCACGGACATTGTTTTCAGTAATTTCTACGGGTTTATATTCAATATTTATATGCGGATTTATCTCCTTTAAAATCTCGGCAAGCGCCTCTGTCTTGTACTGACCAACATTCCTTTGAAAATACTGCTGACGGTTCAGATTTGATATATCCACTTTATCAAAATCTATTAAAAGCAGATTCCCGACTCCTGCTCTTGTAAGCGATACAGCAATATTCGAGCCTAAGCCGCCAAGTCCGGCTATTGCAACACGTGCTGATTTTAGCTTCTCGTATACTTCTTTTGTATGGCGTTCAATAAAAGATTTTTCCATTTCCGATAGCATATCAGCCGCCTCCCACAAACGAAACAACTTCAATTACGTCATTTTCTTTTATAACAGTGGTTTTGTATTCGGATTTGGGAAGTATACTGCCGTTATACTCAACCGCAATACGCTCTGTTCTGTAGCCGTTTTTTCTCACAAGCTCCAAAACAGACAACTTTTCAAATCCGTTTGTTTTATTACCGTTTAAGATTATCATTGACAATCCCTCCTGATATTTTTTTGCAAAAAAAGAACCACAAAGAAGCTACGCCCTTTCGGTGGTGTACCCCTTTGTGATTCTCTCACACGCTTATTTTAACACAAAACTTTTATTATGTCAAGTAAATTATGTTATCATAACAGAAATGATTTGTAAAGAGGGAAAATATCAAAAAAAAGAGAGCCTTACGGCTCTCTTTAATGTTTAATTTACGCAAGCTTTGCAAGCTTTAAAGCTAACTGCGACTTCTTTCTTGCTGCTGCATTTTTATGCAGGATACCCTGCTTAACGCCCTGGTCTAACTTCTTAACAGCATCGTTAAATAGAACCTTTGCGTTATCCTTATCAGCGGCTGTAACTGCTTCTTCAAATTTCTTTATAGCAGTTTTTAGTGCAGTCTTGTGCATCTGGTTTATCAAAGTCTTTTTCTTTGCAACCAATACACGCTTTTTAGCTGACTTAATATTTGGCATACTAAACACCTCCACAAAATTTAATCAATAACACCATAATATTATACAACATTTTATTTATAATTGCAAGTCTTTTTTTTAAATTTTTTGATTTTTTTTTATTTTTTTCAAAGTAACGTATAAAATGGGTATTTTTAGACATTTTTTTATGTAATGTTTACATAATAATACTCTGTAAAAGAAAAAGAACGGTCACGTGTACCGTTCTTTAAAATTATTTTGCAGTTGTCTTTTTGATTGTTTCCTTTACAGCTGTCTTTTTAGCAGGTGCTTTTTCAGCAGCCTTTGCTGTTTCCTTTTTTACTGTAGTTTTAGCAGTTTCTTTCTTAGCTGCTGTTTTCTTTTCCTTCTTAGGAGCTTCTTTTTTTACAGTTTCTTTCTTAACTGTCTCTTTTTTAGCAGTTTCTTTTTTCGCTGTCTCTTTCTTTACGGCAGGCTTCTTAGCTACTGTTTTCTTTTTCTCAGGCACTTTAATTGCATCCTTTACTGCCGCAACCTTTGCAAGGTCGCCCATAACAGTCATATCACCCTTTTCAATAACTGTGTCAATATTTGCCTTACCATCAAGAAGTGATGCAAGAGCTGCTCTTGTTACGTCTATGATTGCATCATTATCCTTATAGTCATAAGGCTCAACCGAAAGAACGTGATTTCTTACCTCTGCATAAAAAGTACCACCGCAATCCTCATCTGAAATTGTAATCTGGATAGCCATATCCTCCAGAAGTGATGCGTCAACATTAACAAACTTTTCCTTTAATCTTTTAAAAGCTGTTTCAAATGTCATGTTTGTTTCCTCCCTTCAAATTCTCTTTATTTTCCGTATTAAAGTATACATTATTTTTTTATGACTGTCAATAATTTAAAAAGTTATTTATTCAATATTTATATTTTTTACCGATTAACACTTAAAATATGTAACTAAATATTACAACATAAAAGTCGTAATATTCTATAAGATAAAATATTTTATGCTTTATTATCCTTATTCAGTCTCTAAAAACGACACGATACTTTTTTGTGTTTCAATCTGTATCCGTATTTTTTCTGCTGTTTTATAAGGCATATAACCGTCACTACAAGCGACATCAGCTCTGCAAAGGTAACTGCAAGCCATATGCCGTTCACCTTCCATATCGCAGGAAGAATAAACAATGCAATCACCTGAAAAACAAGTGTTCTTAAAAACGAAATCAAAGCTGACACTGCACCGTTTCCGAGTGCCGTAAAAAATGCCGAGCCAAAAATATTAAATCCGCATATCAGGAACGAAATCGAATAAAGCTTAAATGCATTGTTTGTTAAATCAAACAGTTCTACATCATATCCTACAAATATACCCGATACAATCGCAGATAAGCCAACTGCAAGCACTGTCAGTACAATACCGAAAATCCCAATCAGAATCAGGCTTTTTCTGTACAAATTTGAAAGCTCATCTGTATTTTCTGCTCCGTAATTATACCCAAACAGGGGTGCACTTCCTATTGCATGACCAAGAAAAATTGCAGTAAACACAAACGCCGCATACATTATAACACCGTATGCCGCAACTCCGTTTTCTCCTGCAATATTTATAAGCTGATAATTATACAGCATAGCTACAATCGACGCTGAAATATTAGTCATAAGCTCAGAAGAACCGTTAGTGCAGGTACGAAGCAAAACATTTCCATTAAATCTGAACCTTGTAAATTTTAAAAGACTGTTATTTTTACGCATAAAATATGCAAGCGGCGCAAAGCCTCCCACGCACTGACTGAACGCAGTCGCAAGAGCCGCTCCTGCCAATCCCCACTTAAATACTGCAACAAAGAAAAAGTCAAGAACTATATTTGTCACGCCCGCAATAACCGTCATTGCAAGCCCAAGCTTAGGCTTTTCAGCAACCGTAAAAAAGCTTTGAAAGGTAAATTGAAGCATGAACGCAGGAAGCGCCGTAAGAAGAATCCTTCCGTAAACCACGCAATACTCAAGCATTTCACCTTCCGCACCAAGCAGCTTCGCCACAGGTCTTACAACAAGATTACCAAGCACTGCAAAAAATATACCAAAACAAAAGGATACTGCTGTCAGCATTGAAAAATATTCATTTGCAAGCTCTTTTTTGCCCTCGCCAAGTGTAATTGATACAACGGCAGTACCTCCTGTACCTATCATAAATCCGACTGTTCCGAGAATTCCTATAAGCGGATATATAAGATTCAATGCCGCAAACGGAGTTTTTCCCACAAAATTTGATACAAACAGTCCGTCAACCACAGTATATACAGAAGTAAATATCATCATTATTATCGACGGCATTATAAAACGTATAAGCCTTGTGTAGGTAAAATGATCTGATAATTTTATTTTCAATTACTCTTATACCTCCTTTCGAATAATAAGCCCGACGATTTCCGTCGGGCTTATGTAATTATTCGGTTACAACACCTTTTTTCAAAATAATATTTGCATACAATGCACTTTCGCCGCTCATTACAACTGCGTAAGCATTCTTTGCTCTTTCATAAAATGCAAAACGCTCGATGTTTTCCATCTTTTCGTCTGTATGAGGCTTAATGATTTCTGCATACGTATCCCATATAGGTGTTTCCACTGTATCGCCCGGAACCTTTTCCATTAAGTACACAGGCTTCTGATATGTATCAAGAGGGAAAATCTTCAAAATCGCTTCTAAAATTTCAGGCACTCCATGACCGTCACATCTTACGCATCTTTCATTAATTCTCTGTCCCGGAAAATTTCCGTCTCCGATAACAATTTCATCTCCGTGTCCCATCTCAGCAAGAATTTTTAAAAGCTCAGGTGAGATTATACTTGGTATTCCTTTTAACATAATAAATTCCTCCGTTTTTTAATTAATCAAGACATGAATAAACTATATTTCTGAGTCTTGGCTGATAGTATTCTTCTCTTGGATTTAATGCGTGCTGAGCATAAAATACTCCAAGATTAAGCTTAGGATCAATAATAGCAGTAGCACCAGCCGCACCGCCCCAGCCAAATTCACCAAGACTGCTGTTTATGCCTGACTTTGCAGGATCAATATGTGTTCTTACACCTAAGCCGTAGCCACATCCCGCAAGCTGACGCCAGTTGAAATCTTTCAGAAGCTGACCTTCAAGGCGGTTTGTTCTCATGAGGTCAACAGAATACTTTGAAAGTATTCTCTCGCCTGTAAGTCCCATTCCGTAATTTGCAAGAGCCGCCATAAGCTTTGCGTAATCTGAAACCGTCGTTACAATACCAGCACCGCCGCTATCATACTCTTCGCCCAAAACATGACCTACGGCCTTTCCGACATTTTTAAACATTCCCTTGCCCGAAAAACCGTTCTTCTGAGCTTCAACTATATCAAAGTCCGCTGAACCCTCAGGAACATATGAATACTGCTCGGCAGTTCTCTTCAGGGTTTCCTCTGTCTGATGATATACACTGTCGTTCATTCCAAGTGGCTCAAATATATTTTCTTTAACATAATCCCTGAACTTCTTGCCTGATACAATCTCAATAAAGCCTGCAAGAACATCATGACCTATACTGTACTGCCAGCGTGTACCCGGTTCATACGCAAGAGGATCAGATGCTATACATCTTATTGTTTCACCTGTATTGAACTTACCGTTTGTTACTTCCTTCGCCTTTTTAAAGCCATCAGTATTCATATTATATGTAAAGCCTGCAGTCATCGTAAACAAATCGCCTACCTTGATAGGATTCTTTGCCTTTATTATATCTCCATCAGGTGTTTTTACATACATATCCTTAAATTCAGGAATATAGTCATAAAGAGGGTCTGTAAGCAGGATTTTACCTCTTTCAAGAAGCTGTGTACCTGCTGTAACTGTTGTAACCTTTGAGCATGAATAAATGTTATACATTTCATCTCCCGTAAGCGGTGTTTTGTTTTCAAGGTCTGAATATCCGGCTTCGTATTTGAATACTGATTTTCCGTCAAGATAAACCTCAACCGCATTACCCGGTGTACGTTCCGCCGCCATGTGGTCCATAAAGTTTTTTAAATTTGTAAAATCCATTGCTATTCTCTCCTTTATTCATTCTCATATGAGCTTAACATTTCCTTGAACATTCCGTCCTGTGATGCAAGCTCGTCAAAGCTTCCGTTCTGAATTACCTTACCCTTATCAAACACCAATATTCTATCGACATTTTTGATTGTTGTAAGTCTGTGTGCAACGATAATTACAGTATGTGACTGCATAAGCTCGTCAATCGCACTCTGAATATGTCTCTCTGATACATTGTCAAGTGCTGAGGTTGCTTCGTCAAAGATAAGTATTTCAGGCTTACCGAGTATCGCTCTTGCGATAGCAATCCTCTGCTTTTGACCTCCCGATAATCCAAATCCACCGTCACCAACCATTGTATGCCAACCGTTCGGTAAGTCATTGACAAATTCATGAACTCTTGCCTTTTCCATAGCCTCCATAATCTCCTGCATAGGAGCATCAGGACAGGCAATTCGGATATTATCAAGTATACTCATCTGGAAAATAAACGGATCCTGAGGAACTATACCAATGCTCTTACGCAAATCGTGCAGACTATATTTTTTAATATTACAGCCATGCATTTCAATTTCACCGGCTTCAACCTCATAAAGTCGCATGATAAGCTTTGTTATTGTACTCTTACCGCTTCCGCTTGAACCCACGAGTCCAAAGCTCTTGCCGTATTCCATCTGACAGCTGAAATCATTGAATATCTTTCTGTTATCGTAGCCAAAGGTAATATTTTTAAATTCAATACATGGCAGATTCTTTCTTAATGCACGGTGCTTTTCAATATCAAGGCTGTGATAAGCACTTGTTTCAGGTGTAGTCGTTTCTGCGTCAAGTATTGATTTTATTCTGTCTAAGCTCGCTTCGGCATTTGAACGCTGAAGATTTATATTAAACCAGCTTGTAAGTGCAGCTGTAATTACACTCATACTGCTTATAAACGCAGTAAGCTCACCTATAGACATTCCTCTGTATATACACGAAAATGCACCTACAAGATAAATTGCTGCAACTCCCGAATGCTGTGTGAATTCAGGCTTCGCCGCTTCTGTCCACTGCGTAAACGTAAGCTTTATACCCTTGTTCCTTAAATCACGTATATGACCTTCAAAGTCATTATGAATTTTATCCTCAACCGCATACATTTTGATTGCATTGCTTCCGTGAATCATATCGTTAATATACTTACTTGCATCTGATTCGCTCTTTAAAAGCTCTCTTGAAAGACTTCTTATTTTTTTACGTGAATGCATATTAAGCAAAATTGATATTATCATAAATATCATCATCACAAGCGTAAGCAGCCAATCATAAGAGAATAACGCTATAACCGAAATTACAAACGCTATACTCTGATTCGGTATTGTAAGAATAAAGTTCTGTAAAAATCCTTTCAGATTTGCCATAGGCGAACCCATTATGTAGTTAAACAACTCACCCGACGAGGATTTGTCATAAAATTTCATACAAAGAGACTGAATATGGTCAAAGAATTCCGACCTTACCTTAAACAAAAAGCCTTCAAGTCCCTTTAAGCCGTTTTTATATCCAACAGCCCAAGAAAGAATTCTTATTACTGCCGCACCGATATAGCAAAGACAGAACAATAGCGTCATCTGTAATCTGCCTGTGTTTGAAAGTGCTGTATTTGTTATACCCTCATCAATTATAAATTTCACTATAATATTCTGAGAAGCAACAGCCGCTCCCGAAAGTATAGCAAATATTGATGCAATAACAAGATTTTTCTTATAATCGCCTACAAATTCCCATATAGTTTTCCAAAAGTTATTTTTCTTATTTTTTTTATCACTCATGATAACACCTCCGCTCATAAAAGCAGTGCATATTCATTATATATTAACTGTATATGACTTTCTTCCGTCCTCGTGAGGAATAAATACCTTTTCATTCTTTGTAATAGTAATTTCGTATTTACAGCCTCTGAACTCTCTTGTAACCTTTGCAGGAAGCATCTCATCAGACAGACACGGGTCAATTTCAAGACCGTCCCACTTAGCTCTTACACCAAACATATACTGAGTAACCGCAACATACATCCATGCCGCTGTTCCTGTAAGCCATGATACGTTTGCAAGACCAAATTTATCACTTTCAGGACCGAAGATATTTGAAGCATACACATACGGCTCTGCCTTATATCTCCATTCTCCTGCCTTTGCCTGTGCAATCATCGGAAGTAACTGATGATAATATTTATATGCATTCTCAGGACGCTTTAACATACATTCAGCAATAACTGCCCATGTATTTGCATGACAGAAAACTGAACCGTTCTCGCCACAGCCCTTATTATACATTGTCAGATTTCCGTCCTTTGTAGGATAATCTGTTGTCATTGACGGGTGAATTTTCTTAACACCTAAATCTGTATCAAGATATTTCTTAACATTATCCATTGCAGTTTCTGCATTATCTCCCATTCCGCTGATAACTGCCCAGCTCTGAGCATTTAACCAGATTTTTGCCTGTGGCTCTTTTTCTGAACCAATGAATGTGCCGTCATCAGTTATACAACGTCTGTACCAGCCGCCGTCCCATGCGATTTCATTAACAAGCTTTTTCTGTTCCTCGTATATGTCAAGATACTTCTGACCGTTCTCGCCCTTCAAATCTGCAATCTGAGCAATCATTCTAAGAACCGTACCGAACTGCATACTCGTCCAGATACTCTCACCCTTACCTTCACGACATACTTTATATAGCATATCGTTCCAGTCAGATGATAGCATCAGCGGAAATCCGTTTGCACCTCTGTTTGCCATACAGAAATCTATTGATTTTTGTATATGCTCCCATACAGTTGCACTTCCGCCGTCATAGAATTCTACTACTTCGTCAAGATAATCAAGCTTACCTTCCTCCATAACAATATGATAGCAAGCCATAACAAGCCACAAATGATTATCTGAATGGATTCTTGTTACAGGCTCCCAACCCTCTGTCGGGAAACAGTAATGGTTACAGTGACCGTCCTGATACTGCTGAGTGAATAGCAAGTTCAGCTTATCCTTTGCACGTCTTGTATTAAACGGAACCATTGAAAGTATATCCTGAGCTGTGTCTCTTACGCCTACACCTCTGAATGTTCCTGTTGCATAATAGCTGATATTTCTTGAGAACTGGAAGTTTCTCTCTGCCTGATACGGATTCCATATATTTATCATAGTTTCTGCATCCTTATCAGGGATTTCACAGGTAAACTTAGCAAGATAATTATCCCAATGCTCATTTAATTTTACAAATGACTTTTCAACAAAATCCTCCTCACGGCAGTGAGCAACGCAAGCCTTTATTTCGTCCTCTGTCATTGCCGTTCCGAGGAATACGTTAACTGTCTTTTCTTCGCCTGCTTTTAATTCAATATCAAGCTGTAGTGCAAAGCATGGGTCGCCGCCGTAAAGAGTGGAGTTTGTGCATGAGCCTGCTTCTACTCTTTGAGGATTTTCTTCACTTCTGTATGAGCCTACAAATTCGTCTCTGTCGCAGTCATATGACGAAACAGGTACGTTTGCGGCAAAATATACAAGTGGAGTTTCATCAGGCTTTGGCTGTGTTTCAACACCATATTTATAAATAAGCACATCATCCATGTTATAGCATGTAAGCTGATGCTTATTATAGCACTGCCACTGAAGCTCTCTCATGAACTCCATCATTCCAAGCTCAACATATGGGAATACAGTTATTTTCTTGTCTGTATCTGACTTAATCTTTAAATTCCAGATAAGTGCATTTTCATATTCACCGACAAAATACTTTGATGTAACACTTACACCATTCTTTTCAGCCTCAAAGCGTGTATAACCCATACCGTGAGTTGAAGTCCATTTTTCAGGCTTTGACTTACATGGCTCGTTTGTCGGGCACCAGTAATCAGCACCGTCCTTTATATATGTATAGAATCCGCTTCTGTCTGTTGGTACATGGAAGAATTTATAGTGGTTAATTCTCCAAATCTGCGGTGATTTATAGAAAGCAACACCGCCGCCTGCCTGTGACATCATTGTGTGGAATGTACCGTTTGAAAGGTAGTTCATCCATGGCGTTGGCGTGTTGTACTTATCAAAAGTAATTTCTTTTCTTTCATTATTAAATTTATACATGGCTTTTATCTCCTTTGCTAATTTTATTAAATATTATATCATTTGGATTTATTTGTCAAGCAAATATCTAATTTTTTATATTACATTTTAATTAAATAATCAGCCATTTCCTCCATTGCCGCTACAGTTTCCGGCTTGACTGTCGATTTTATGCTGACCGACTTTTCACATATCTCAATATTCTTCATGCTTTCGAGGTATTCACGCATTTTCTTTCCTGCCGCAGGTGCCCATGAGCCGTTTTCTATAATAGCCGCTTTTCTGTTCTGATATGCCTTGGCTTTTAGGTGAAGCAGGAAATCCTCCATGCATGGGAACAAACCACCGTCATATGTAGATGCCGCAACAACAAGCTTATCGTATCTGAAAGCATCCTCAACAGCTTCTGCCATATCATCACGTGTTAAATCTGTGATTGCAACCTTTTTTGCACCTTTAGCTTCAAGCATTTCCTTTAGCTGTATTGCCGCCTGTGCTGTGTTGCCGTGGATTGAAGCATATGCAATAAATATACCCTCATCCTCCGGCTTATACGAGCTCCATGTATCATATTTATTAATGTAATACTCAAGATTTTCCTTCAGAATCGGGCCGTGAAGCGGACAGATTGTTTTAATGTCAAGTGCCGCCGCTTTTTTAAGAAGCGTCTGAACAGGTGCACCGTATTTTCCTACTATATTAAAGTAATAACGTCTTGCCTCACAGGTCCAGTCCTCGTCAGCATCAAGTGCTCCGAATTTACCAAATCCATCAGCCGAGAACAAAATCTTTTCTGTGCTTTCATACGCCACCATAACCTCAGGCCAGTGAATCATCGGTGCCATGATAAAAGTCAAAGTATGGCTTCCAAGCGATAATGTATCGCCCTCGCCAACCTCTACGGTTCTTCCGTCAAAAGTCATATCAAAAAACTGCGGAAGCATTGCAAAAGTCTTTTTATTTCCCACTAATTTCATTTCGGGGTACTTTTCTGCCGCTTTTTGAATATTTGCCGCATGGTCAGGCTCAAGATGTGATATAACAAGATAATCAGGAGCTTTACCGTTTAATGCTTTATCAAGATTTTCAAACCACTCATCCGCCTTACGCTTGTCTACAGTATCCATAACTGCAATTTTCTCATCCATAATAACATATGAATTATATGAAACACCGTTAGGGATTATGTACTGACTTTCAAATAAGTCAAGAGTTTTATCGTCAACACCTATATAAAGTACCGATTCTGAAATTTTTGTATCCTTCATCATTTAATGCACAGGAATAAAATCCCATGCCCTCCTTTCAAATTTTACATTATGTAAATTATATCATGTCATAAAACAAATGTCAACCAAAATCCACTGATTTAAAATCGACAATTTGATACATTTTTCCGTAAATAAAGCTAAAGATATATGTATGTTACAGAAACTTAATATAATCATTGTTGAAATGTCATAATATGTCTAATATAATAGAATTATATAATTATGTAAACTGATTTAGGAGTGTGTATGTGTATGAAGCTAAAATACCTTGGAACTGCTGCTGCGGAAGCAATACCTGCATTTTTCTGCACTTGTAATATTTGCACAGAAGCCAGAAAAAGAGGCGGCAAAAATATAAGAACCCGTTCTCAGGCTTTAATTGACGGAAAGCTGATTATAGACTTTAACGCAGATACACTTATGCACTGTATTAATTATAATATTAATCTTGCTGAGATTGATCATTGTCTTATAACTCATTCTCACAGTGACCATCTTTATCTTGATGACATTAATATGCGTTTGACTCCTTTTTCAAATTTAGGCAATAATAAACCGTTTAATTTTTATGGTTCAAAAGGTACATTGTCTGCTATTGAAAATCACTTCGGCGGACAGGTAAAAGGAATGATTGAAACTCATGCCCTTGAACCATATAAAGCATATGAAATCGGAGGCTATAAGGTGACAGCGTTAAAAGCACTGCACGCATTGACAACACCCGAAATGGAGCCTGTAATATTTATTATAGAGGATAAAGCAGGCAAAAAGCTTCTCTATGCAAACGATACTAATTATTTTAGCGATGAAACCTGGAAATACTTTAAAAAGAATCCGCTTCATCTTGATTTTGTATCTCTTGACTGTACGTCAGGTGCAATTCCTGAAATGGATTATATCGGTCATATGAATCTTAATGACAACATAAAAACAGCCAACAAATTAAAACAACTTGGCTGTGCAGACGAAACCACAAAATTCTGCTGCAATCATTTTTCTCACAACGGAGCAAGTGTATTATTTGAAGAATTTTCAGAGCTTGCAGAAAAGGAAGGATTTTTGGTTTCATTCGACGGAATGGAAATTGAATTTTAAAAAATATAAATCCGAATTGGTGGAGGTGACGACTTGCATTTTAAAAATTTAATATATAAAATCATATGCGTGATAAGTGCAGTCACCGTTCTCTGTTCAGGCACGGTTTTCGCTGACGAAATCGTAGGCAGAATGTCTGCCGCATACGGTTATGCTCTTAATGATACGATATGGGAGTACGGCGTTGTAAAAGGTGCTAAAGGCGAGGAGTTCATTGACCCTGCCGGAGGCGAAATCTCGCCTGGCGGTATAGTTCATGCTGAAATCCTGAATTTTGATGCAAACGACGCTCCGTATCTTGTGATTTTCTGTATGAACAGCGACACACGCTCAGCAGAGGCTCATGTATGGCGATATGACGAGGAAACAAAAAAAGCCGTAAAGCTTGCAGAAATTGATAAGCCCTACGGAAGTATCGGTCGTGACCGTATGGGAGAATTCAATATCGGCTACAACGATGAAAAACGCTATATTTCATACAAGCAATACGAAAACAATATACTTGTATCTGAAGAATATTATACAGTTATAAATAACGAAGCATTTATGTATGTAAATAAACCTAAAAACGTATATGATGTGGGTATAATGAATTTTAACTGTGCGTATTTCCATCCGAATGTAGATATATCGGATTATAACAAGCTTCTTGATAAATTCTTTATGAATTTAAAGAACTCAGCCGCAGACAGCGTTACATTTGAGGATATGGCAGAGCGTCTTGAGCTTGAGGAAGAGGATAAATTAGAGGATGTACTTTCACACGCTGTTCAGTACACAAACTTTGATATATTAAACTGCAAATCCATGCAGGAATATCGCAAGGAACTTGACGAAGCAGCAACCTGTACAGACAGATTTTATCTTATAACAAATATGTATAATCTCGGCGACGAGTTATATTATGTAAGATTTTCAACAGACCGTTCATTTTATAACTACACGTTACTCAGACGAAGCAACAACATAGACGGCGGTTATCAAATATTGAGAGTTAACGCTGACTGTATTCCGCTTTCAGACAGCGAGCTTAAGCAAATTGCTGAAGAATATTCAAGATGTCCGTTGCTTTATAAAAAAGCCCGCGGAAAAATAAAGCTTAAAAGTAATTTAGATTTAAAGAAGCTTAATCTTCCCAAAATAGAGGTTGAAAAAAAGCTTGATAACAAAGTAAAAATACCTGTTGCACTTATCGGCGGCGGTATAGGGGCTGCACTTCTTACTGTGCTATGGTTTGTATTATCAATGAGTGATGATGAATAAAGGATGTAAAAAACAATTTTTACATCCTTTATTTTTTCAGGTATTTCATAGGCGAAACACCCGTATATTTTTTGAACGTTCTTGAAAAATCATATATATTGGCATACCCCAAAGACAGTGCAATATCAGATATACTACTGTAGTCACTTTTGAGCATTTCCTTAGCCTTATTGATTCTAAGATAATGAATATATGTTACGGGCGACATACCTGTTACCTCAGTAAAAAGCTTTCTGAAATAAACTGTACTGAATGAAGTCAATGCCGCAAGCTCATCATTTTTTAAGCTTGTATAATAATTTTTTGCAATATAATCAAGCACCGGCTTGATTTTTTCTTTTTTGCTTGCAGGTACGTATGATTTTTGTGACATTTTCATCAGCATAAGAATAATATCATATGTATCTCGTATGCATTCCAGCTTATTATTTTTTGTGATTCTTTTATATTCAAGCTCTTTTAGTGCCTTCAAAAGCTTATCGCTGTTTGTGCATGGAAATGTCATAATACTATCGCATTTTAAATCGCTTTCAAATTCAACAATATAAAGATGTCCTTGCTTCTTGCACTGCCACTCATACGAAACACCCTGTGGCAATATTGCAATATTATTTGCATTTGAAATATATTTTTTACCGCCCGATGTATACTCGGTCTCCCCTTCAAATTTTACTACAATCCCCCATCTCGGACGGTTTATTCTTTTTGTTCCTGCACCCGAATCGGAATACATCGTATTTATAGAAACAAACTCAGTTATAATCAAATCAGATAAAATATCTGTATACATACAAACCACCTCTTTTACTTTATTTTAGCATATTATAAAAAATAAATCAAGATGTTTTGTATCAAATATGATAAAAATATCAGATATGACATTTACTATTTATTTTTATTTTGCTATAATACAGCGGTAGTGTAAAGTAACATATGAAAAATAAAGTATGCAAAAAACTACCGTCACCCTTGACAGCGATGTCAAAACAATGCTTAAAATAATGAGCCGATGGTGAGAAACTCAAGAACAAATTGAATTTTACCATCGACAAAAA
>JAZSPM010000036.1:0-4476 GCA_045537455.1 Candidatus Ornithomonoglobus sp.
TTTTTGTCGATGGTAAAATTCAATTTGTTCTTGAGTTTCTCACCATCGGCTCATTATTTTAAGCATTGTTTTGACATCGCTGTCAAGGGTGACGGTAGTTTTTTGCATACTTTATTTTTCATATGTTACTTTACACTACCGATATATTTCTATTCTATCATAGAAGGAACCAAATTTACAGACTTTTTTTCACACTCTCAATCAGAATACTGCGCGCTTTATATAAACGTTTGTAAAGCTCGCTGTTATTCTCCATACAGCATAACGCAAGTTCAAAAGCGGCATTCATTACAGCATGATAACATTTACTTGTGTTTTCACCCCAGCCCCAACCATAATTTTCAGTATAGTCCATGTAGTTATTCCAAAATTCATATGCTTCTCTCAAAAGCTCTTTTTCCTTTGTTATTGTTCCGATAGCCAAAAGCATTGCACCATCACTTGAAATTTTATTAGGGTAAAAATAACCAAAATTATTACATTCATGGATAAACCACTTTCCCGCAGTGCGAAGAACATGAAGAATTATTTCACGTTCCGCTTCTGATATTTTATCTTAGCAGAACAGCATAGACATAACGATTGGTCTTAATACGAAAAATGCACCGTTTGTATCTCTGATACAAGGCTCTTCTCTATACCACCGTAAACACCCATATGTAGGTGAATCCACATCAGTATCTTGAAGCTTCGCTATTTCTGAAATTATATTTTCTCCGTCTATATCAATTCCAAGATATTTTGACACAAAATAATATTCGCTCGTTACAACTCCACTATAACATGATTTTAAGGCTTCGATATCCTTCGTATGAGGTTGACTGTTAATTCTAATAAAACCGTTTTCAAGATCTCTTGATTCAAAATATTGTTTTAGATTTTCCATTGTTTTTCTCCTTAAGAATTAAATTTCCAAGTCACGATACCTCTGCATCTCTGCACACATCAGAATAAATGCTCCTGCACCATGCAAATCATTTTTTATTTTGTCACGGTTTATATAAAATTCATATGTACCTGTTTCAATACAAGTCCCTACGCATACGTCATCAACAATCAAATACCCTTCGTCATCAAGATAAAGGTTCTCTATACTGCCCTTATATGCTTTTTCAAGTATATCTCCGAATTCGTCTTTTGAAACAACACCCATTCTTATTGCCTTTGCATATGAATATATAAATAAATTTGTACATGAACTTTCAACCCAGTTATCAGGCTCATCAGGCTTATCAAGAACCTGATACCACATACCTGTCTTTTTATCCTGAACTTTTGCCAACGCTCTCAATAAATCTCTTTCAATCTGATGCAATCTCTCAACTGCCGGATGATTTTCAGGAATATACTCTAAAATATCAAGAATTGCAACAGCATACCAACCCATTGCTCTTCCCCATATCTGCCCTGAAAGACCTGTCTCCTTATCAGCCCATTCAGCCTTTCTCGACTCGTCCCAGCCATGATAATACAAGCCTGATTTTTCATCTTTCATAAAATCATCCATTATCAAAACCTGCTTAATTGCTCTTTCTCTTAATACAGGCTCTCCAAAACGCTTTGCATACATAACCGAAAGAGGCCCTGCCATATATGCGCCATCAAGCCACATTTGACTTGGCTGATACATCATATGCCAGTATCCTCCATAGCTGTTTATAGGCCAGTAATACATTGATTGTGCAGCGGTTTTTATTGCATTCATATATTTTTCATCGCCTGTTTCATCATATAGATTATACAGGATAATTGTTGCCTGCTTATTATCAAGCGTAGTCAAAGCAAACCTTTGAAGCCAATCCATATCAGGAGTTGTAATTTCGTGACAGAAGCCATAAAGCTCTCCGTTAGCACCTAAAACACTGTCACAGTAGTCCTTTATGTAATTAAAATATTTTTCCTCTCCGCATTGCAGATAAATATTTTGCATTCCACTCAAGAAAACTCCCTGATGATAAAATAATACATTTTCAGGCGGTAATTTTTGTGGTTCATATGTGTGCATTAAAGAATCACACAGCATTTTTCCAAATTCCAAAGGTGTTTTTTCGTTTACATTCATTTTATAGTACCTCCAAATATTTTTGTTATTCTAAGTATATAAAAATAAAATAACATTTTCCTTTAATATTATGTATTTTTCTTTAAATCTTAAAAATTCTGAGGATTTTTTTAATTTAATATTGTATTTTTACCCATTTAATGATATAATAACTACATAATTTTTAAGATTTTAGAAAAGGACAAATATTATGAACTCATCAGAATTTCCGATAGAAAAGCTTTATCATAATACACCTCTTTATATAAGTATGTATACAGCATATAAAAATGAAAGTACAATGTCATCAATACATTATCATAACGGATATGAGCTGTTTTTTGTAACGCAAGGTAACATGGAATTTCTTATGAGTGACAGGCACTATAGCTTGGAAAAACGAAGTGTTCTGATTATCCCTCCATATGTAACACACAGAAGCATTTATTCAAAATCCGAGGAAACCTACAGAGTAGAGCTTATTGCACTTTCTAAGTATATGGACAGCTTAACTTTAAATAAACTCAAGAATTTTTCTGTCCCTACCCTGCTCACATTTTCTCCTAAGCAAATGGAGATTATTTATTCACTTTTAAAAAGATTGCATAAAGAGCTTAATTCTGATGATAAATATTCCGAAGAACTGCAGATGATGTATTTTAATGAGTTATTAATATATATAATCCGTTACGGCGAAACGCCGCAGGAAAAAGACAATAACACAAATGTTGTTCAGTCTGCAATGGAATATATAAACAACAATTTACAACGCAAAATATATATTGCCGATATAGCCAAGCATTTGCACATAAATGAGCGTACGCTTTTTTCAGAATTTAAAAAGGTTTCAGGGCTTACTATTACCGAATACATAAATATGTCCCGCATTATTAAGGCAGAAAATCTGCTTTTGCACTCAAAGCTAAGCATTTATGATATTGCGTTTGAATGCGGCTTTAACGACAGCAATTATTTTTCTGCCACATTCAAAAAAATAAAAGGCTTTCCACCGTCAAAGCTATTTAAAAAACGTGCCGAATAAAATCCGGCACGTTTTTTATTAAAGTATAATTAACTCTTTTGGTGAGTGAGTAATGTTCACAGCTTTCCCGTCAATAATTGCCGCAACATCTTCTATTCTTACACCACCCATTCCGTCTATGTAAATTCCCGGCTCTACCGTAAGAACATTTCCGTTTTCAACTGTATCGGTGCTTTTGGGTGAAAGATTAGGACTTTCATGAATTTCAATACCCACACTGTGACCAAGACTATGCCCGAATTTTTCGCCGTACCCTGCAGATTTTATAATCTCTCTTGCAACGGCATCTATTTCTGCACACTTGCTCCCTGCTTCAAGCTCCGATAATGCCGCTTTTTGTGCTGTCAGAACTACATCATATATTTCCTTTTGCCAATCTGACACCCTTCCCACAGCAACCGTCCTTGTCATATCAGAACAGTAGCCGTCAAGAACACAACCAAAATCAAGAGTTAACAAATCGCCATTTTCAATAATTTTATCGCTTGCCACTCCATGAGGCATCGCCCCACGCTTACCCGATGCCGATATTGTTTCAAATGATAATCCCGATGCACCGTGCTTTCTCATAAAAAATTCAAGCTCAAATGCAATTTCTTTTTCTGTCACTCCTGCTTTGATTTTACTTAGCACATATTCAAAGGCTTCATCACCCAACTGTTCAGCCTCGGTAATTTTTTTAATTTCTTCTGCGTCCTTATTGCGTCTCGGAGTATTTATTTTCTCCTGAAAATCAAACAATTCTTTTCCCGATGCCGCCTGCGTAAATTTTTCATACTGCGACACCGTCAGATGATGTTCCTCAAATCCAATTCTGTTTTCAGATATTTTTTCAAAGATATTTTTAAAGCCTTGCGATATATCAACCATCTCAAAATCAGGAGCCTGTTCCTTTGCCTGAACTGTATATCTTGAATCTGTTATTAACAGTCTTTTATCCTTTGATATAATTAAATACCCATCTTCACTTTTAAATCCACTGTAATAAAATATATTCGGATATGAAGATATAAAAACAGCTTCTCCGTTAGCAACTGAGCTTAAAAGCTTTTCAATTCTTTTTTGCATTTAGTGTCCCTCTTTTAGTGTCCCTTATTTACAAGATATGTAAGTGCAAGCTCGTATCCGTCAAAGCCCAAGCCACAAATCTGACCTATGCATTCAGGAACAATAACAGATGTATGTCTGAATTCCTCACGCTTATGAATATTTGAAATATGCACCTCTACAACATCCATTTTAACCGAACCGAAGGCATCACGGATTGCATAGGAATAATGCGTAAATGCACCCGGGTTTATTATTATACCGTCATATACTCCCATTGCTGAATGGATTCGTTCTACTATTTCACCTTCAAAATTACTTTGAAAAAAATCAACAGCCACATTCA
>JAZSPM010000009.1:0-18018 GCA_045537455.1 Candidatus Ornithomonoglobus sp.
TTTTTGTCGATGGTAAAATTCAATTTGTTCTTGAGTTTCTCACCATCGGCTCATTATTTTAAGCATTGTTTTGACATCGCTGTCAAGGGTGACGGTAGTTTTTTGCATACTTTATTTTTCATATGTTACTTTACACTACCCACTGTGGTCAAAAAAAGGCTGTAAAAAAGCAACCTTTCGGACAGTCGAGTACGCCTTTCCCTACATAATTTGTACCGTTAATACAAATTGTAGGGTGCGGCGGTTTCCGACGCACCGTTAAACATTACTTTTTTACTGCCCTCTAATATTTGTTATATAGCAAGCTTCTTTGCAAGCTCTATCATATGAGGTGAAACAGTCTTTTTCATTGCAAGACCTTCCTCAATGTCTATATCAGTAATCTGACTGTTCTGTACGCAAACTATTCTGTTCTGCTTTCCTTCAAGCAACAGCTCAACAGCCTTTGCACCCATTTCTGAAGCAATAACACGGTCTTTTACTGTCGGGCTTCCGCCTCTCTGAACGTGACCAAGTATTGTTGCTCTTGATTCAATTCCTGTTTTCTTTTCTATTTCCTTAGCGATATCAGCCGCTCCGCCGATACCCTCTGCAACAACTACGATTGCATGACGCTTACCTCTTTGCTTACTCTCAAGGATTGGACGAAGAACATCGTCATCAAAATTCCATTCCTTTTCAGGTACAAGAACAACGTCTGCACCACAGGCAATTCCACTCTCAAGCGCAATATATCCTGCTGATCTTCCCATAACCTCAATTACAGAACATCTGTCGTGTGACTGAGTTGTATCTCTCAATCTGTCAACAGCATCCATAACAGTATTTAAGCAAGTATCGTATCCTATAGTATATTCACTACAGCTTATATCATTATCTATTGTACCCGGCAATGCTATTGTAGGCAGACCCGATGCACACAAATCCTTAGCACCTCTGAATGAGCCGTCGCCACCGATTACGACAAGACCGTCAAGTCCGAACACCTTTGCAACATTAACAGCCTTATCTACACCCGACTGCTCCTTGAATTCAAGACATCTTGCTGTCTGAAGGAATGTACCTCCTCTTTGCATAATTGACGATACATCTCTTGCTTCAAGACGTTCAAGGTCTCCGTTTATAAGACCGTTATATCCTCTTTTTACTCCGTAAACCTCTAATCCGTAATAAACACCCGTTCTTACTACTGCACGTATTGCAGAGTTCATACCCGGAGCGTCACCACCGCTTGTCAATACGCCTATCTTTTTTACATTTCTCTCCATATTATTATCCTCCACATAGAATTTATTAAAATTCCTTTGTATATATTTTATTTCTCTCTTTTAAATTTTTTACTATTAAAACAGCTCGTTCTCGATTATTAAATCCTGAGCCTGAGCAAGCTCACTCTGAGGTACAAGAACTTCAAAACAGTTCTGTTCTTTATCTGTACAGCGGAGCTTTGATATTATTTCATTTCCATCCAATACACTAACGAGCTTTTCGGCGTGTTCTTTATTTGCCGATACATAAACTACAATCCACATAAAACTCCTCTATTATTTACTTTTAACTCTTTCCCTTATTTTTGTACATATTATAATAATATATCATTTTCAAATAAATTGCAAGAGCAAATTACGAATAATTTATGTGTCTTACAGATACTTATTTTGTATATTTTTACTATTTTATACGTATATTTTCCTCTCCGAAGATACTTTTGAGGTCTGCAAGTGCAGATGCAGTATTATTAAACCACAGTCTTTTAGGTACAGCCGACATCTTTTTTGTATCCTCAAAGAAGAGTCTGACCTCCATATCACCCTGATACGGTGCAAGACTTTCTTCTACCTCTTTCAGGATTTCCGCAGTCCTCTCAGGCAGCTTTATATAAAGTCTCTGAGGCTCTGTCGCTTTTTGCTCTGCAAGAGCTGTTTCAATAAGCGAAAAGCTCTCGGCAAGAAGCTTCGGTTCTTCGTCCTCTCTGAGGCTTACTCTGCCCTTTACGCACACAATCTCATTTTCAATAAGAATAGGAGAATAAGTTCCCAAAACCTTAGGGAACACTATACATTCCACACTTCCGAAAGTATCCTCAAGCCCCAAAAATGCCATCTGAGAATTCGAACGTGTCGTCTTATTCTTTCTTGATGCAATAGAAGCACATATTACAATATTATCCTCATCCTTCAGACCATTGGGATTATGAACATACACTCCGTCCTCATCACGCTGTACACTCGACAGTATATCCCCTATATTATGCTTTGTCAATTTTTTGATTTTATCCGTATATTCCTCCATAGGATGCCCCGAAAAGTACATTCCTATAGACTGTTTTTCTAATTTTAAAAGCTCTTTTTTATCAAGCTCGGGAATATCCGGAAACTCCATTTCAGGCTCTTCCTCTACCGTATCAAACAATGACATCTGACCTGCAACATTATCACGGGCATTCTTTGATATTCCCTCCAAAGCACGCTCATAAACCGCCAGCAGCTGCGAACGCTTAACGCCCATTGAATCAAATGCACCGCAGTATATAAGTCCCTCCAATGCACGCCTGTTCATATCAAAGCCTGCCGTTCTGTCAAGGAAATCAGAAAAGCTTTTATATTCGCCGTTTCTCTCCCTCTCCTCAACAATTCTCTGTATAACCGCATGACCTACATTCTTTATTGCACCCATTCCGAAGCGTATTCCGTTACCCTCAACAGTAAAGCTTGTTCCGCTTTTATTAACATCAGGCGGTAATCTGTCTATATTCATCTGACGGCAATTTTCAATATAGTGATTTATTTTATCCATGTCGTCAATGCTTGAAATAAGCGAAGCCATGTATTCAACAGGATAAAATGTTTTTAAATACGCAGTCTGATATGTTACAAATGCATATGCCGCTGCATGGGATTTATTAAATGCATAATTCGCAAAATCATTGATTTCATCAAATATTGCAATAGCTGTCTGCTCACTGATTCCGTTTTTAATACAGCCCGGGATTTCGCCGTCATCAGAGCCGTAAATAAAGTTCTGACGTTCAATCTTCATTGCATCCGCTTTCTTTTTACTGATTGTACGACGCATTGAATCAGCCTTACCAAGTGAATATCCCGCAAGGTTTCTTACAATTTCAAGAACCTGCTCCTGATACACCATACAGCCGTAGGTTACATTCAGTGTCTGTTCAAGCAACGGATGCTTATATGTTACCTCATCAGGATGCTTTTTGTTATTAATGTATCTTGGAATCTGTTCCATTGGTCCCGGACGGTACAATGCAATACCGGCTATTATGTCCTCAAGTGAGTCAGGCTTTAATTCCTGCATAAACGACTGCATTCCCGGACTTTCCATCTGGAACACTCCGTCGGTATTTCCCGACGAAATCAAATCAAATACTTCTCTTTTACTATAATCTATAGTATCAAGGTCAATTTTTACACCTCTTGTTTTTTCAATAATATTAACTGCATTTTCAATAACCGTCAGATTTCGTAGTCCAAGAAAATCCATTTTTAAAAGTCCAAGATTTTCAACAGTATCCTTTGTAAACTGAGTAGTTACAAAATTATCCTTATTAATTGCAAGAGGCAGATAATTAACTATCGGCTCTCCCGTTATAACCACACCTGCCGCATGAGTTGATGAATGACGCGGCAAGCCCTCAAGTGCCTGTGAGGTGTCAATCAGCTCCTTAACTTTTACGTCATTATCGTATGCCGCTTTTAATTCTCCCGACACCTGCAAAGCACGCTCAATAGTTATATTAAGCTCATTTGGCACAAGCTTTGCAACCTTATCAACATCGCCGTAAGGCATATTAAGAGTTCTGCCGACATCACGTATGGCAAGCTTTGCTTTCATCGTACCGAATGTGACAATCTGTGCAACATTATTTTCGCCGTATTTACGGACAACATAATCTATAACCTTTTGTCTGCCCTCAGGTGCAAAGTCTATATCAATATCAGGCATTGACACACGCTCGGGGTTTAAAAATCTTTCAAAAATAAGCGTATATTTTATCGGGTCTATACTTGTTATCTCCAAACAGTAGGAAACTATACTTCCTGCAGCACTCCCTCGACCGGGACCTACCATAACACCGTTATTTCTTGCAAAATGAATAAAATCCCATACAATAAGGAAGTAATCCACAAAGCCCATATTATTTATTACACCAAGCTCATAATCAAGACGTTCTTTCAGCTCGTCTGACGGATTTCCGTAGCGTTTTTTTAAGCCCGCCTCACAAAGCTCACGCAGATACTCCGATGCAGTTTTTCCGTCAGGCACATCAAAAGCAGGAAGATGACGTGTATCAAAGTCAAATTCCACATTACATCTCTGAGCTATTTTTTCTGTATTTTCTACCGCCTCAGGAGCAAATGAAAACAGCTCCGCCATTTCCTCAGGCGACTTTATATAAAATTCCTCTGTTTCAAATTTCATACGGTTCGGGTCATCGACCGTCTTTTCCATCTGAATACACATAAGTACATCCTGATACCTTGCATCGGACTTTAATATATAATGTGCATCATTTGTTGCCGCAAGCCCCACTCCCAATTCCTTTGAAAGCTTTACAAGAAGCGGTAAAATCTGTTTTTGTTCAGCAAGACCGTGATCCTGAATTTCTATAAAATAATTATCCTTACCAAAAATTTCTATATATTTCTCAGCAATCTGCTTTGCACCCTCATAATCATCAGCAAGCAGTCTTTTTGGAACCTCGCCCGCCACGCACGCAGACAACGCAATAAGCCCCTCGCTATGCTCCTTTAAAAGCTCAAAATCAATTCTTGGTTTATAGTAAAAGCCTTCAATATGTCCCATACTGACAAGATATATAAGATTTTGATAGCCCGTCTGATTTTCCGCAAGCAAAATCAGATGGCTTGTTTTATTATCCACGCCGTGAATTTTGTCAAATCTGCTTCCGGGTGCCATATATACCTCACAACCTATGACAGGATGTATGCCCTCAGCCTTACAGGCACGGTAAAAATCCACGACGCCGTACATACTGCCGTGGTCTGTTATGGCACAGGAGGTCATTCCAAGCTCCTTTACCCTTTTAACAAGCTTTTTTATGTCCGAAGCACCGTCAAGCAGACTATACTCCGTATGTGTATGAAGATGACAAAATTGAGGCATCGTTTATTTCTCCTTCCCGTTATAGTTCCTCCGCAAATTTCAAAATCCTGTTAAGTCTGTGATTAACCCCTGATTTTCCTATAGGGGTTTCAAGGCGTTCGCCTAATTCCTTGAGGCTTTCCTCAGGATATTCAATTCTCAAATCACCAATTTCACGCAGTGTTTCCGAAAGCTTATCCCATTTACCTGCTTCTTTTATTTTTTCTATCGCCACGATATGCTTCGACGCAGCCTTTGCCATTTTATCAGCATTTGCATTTTCGCAGTTTACACGTCGGTTTATGTTGTTTCGCATCTCCTTTTCCACCTGAATGGAATATATCTCCAAAGCCGCCATAGACGCTCCAATATATCCTAAAATATCAGCAATATCCTCACTGCTTTTCAAATACACAACATAATCACCCTTACGTTCAACAATCCTTGTCGAAAAGCCCTGTTCATTTATCAGCTCCCCCAAAAACTGAGCTTCTTTTCTATCTCTTACACAAAATTCAAGATGATAATTTTTATTAGGGTCGGATACCGATCCGCAGCCCAAAAAGGCCCCTCTTATATAAGAAGCCTTACAGCATTCCGATTGAATTGGATTTTCATGTATAAGTGAACGAATAAAACCCGTTTCTATTTGATCAAAGATTGTTACACTGTTGTTTTTTGTACCATAATATGAACTTGCTACACCCATGTCGAAAATTTCTTTGCCAAAAATTTCGGTTATATATTTTTCAACAAGCTGTGCAACAGATCTATTTTCAGTTGTAAATGCCAACATCTCAAAGTTAGCAATCTGTGATGTTCTTAAAAGACCTGCAATCTCTGCATCAATACATTTTCCGCACTGAAAATCAATAGTACACAGCTTTTCCTTTATGTCAGAAGAAAAAGACATTTTAATTAATCCTTTCCCATCAAATTGTTTACATTCATTATTACTCTTGCAAGACGGCTGAAATTATGTCTTATCTGTCCGTCCTGAACAAGCACAAGATTACCCTCAAGAAGTTTTGAGCGTGTTGTTATAAGCTCTGAATCAAGCACAACCTGATTTGCATACTGTGCCGAATATTTATCCTTCAGTTCATTTGGAACAGGTGCATTATTTGCAATTACAACATCAGCTATTCCCTTATACGAATGCTTTTCAATCGCTTCAAGATGGTCATTTACGCTGTAACCTTCAGTTTCACCGGGCTGCTCCATTATGTTACACACAAAAATTTTAACAGCAGAGCTTTTATGTATTGCGTCAACCACGCCGTCAACAAGAAAGTTCGGTATAATACTTGTATACAGGCTACCCGGGCCCATAACAATAATATCCGCCTCGCCTATCGCCCTCACAACCTCATCAATCGCTTTTGCACCCGGTGTAAGAAACACAGTTTCAATTTTATTATTTTCCCTGTGAATTCCTATTTTGCTTTCACCCGATATTACTGTTCCATCTGAAAGACACGCATTCAGAACAACACTCTCATTAGTAACCGGACACACCCTCCCTACAACGCCTGCCATCTTGCAGAATCGTCTGACGGCAGTTTCAAATGTAGGCGACATATCATTTATCGCCGCAAGAACTATATTGCCGAGACTGTGACCATCAAATGTACCGCACTTGAATCTGAAGTTAAAGATTTCTCCCAGCTCCGGGTCAATATTTGCCAATGCACTTACACAGTTTCGTACATCTCCCGGCGGAAGCATATCATAATCTTCTCTAAGGATACCCGATGAACCCCCATCATCAGCTACCGTTACAACCGCTGTAACATTTTCCGTATGGTGGCGTAGACCTCTGAGCATTGTGGAAAGCCCCGTTCCGCCGCCTATAGCTACAATTTTTTCATTCACAGCCGTGAACCCCTTTCATAACTCCCTTCGTTATTCTCTTCCGATATCTCTGTAATTCAAATTTACATTATATCCAAGCCCCTCAAGATACTCTCCGAGCTTGTTTGCCATGGTGACGCTTCTGTGCTTACCCCCTGTACAACCAATCGCTACAGTAAGCTCACCTTTACCTTCCTCAATGTACAGAGGAACAAGATATTCCATCATATCATTAAGCTTTTCCATAAACCCAACCGCAGTAGGAAAGCTCATAACGTAATCCTGAACCTCTTTATCATTACCTGTTTTCGGCTTTAATTCGTCAATATAAAATGGATTCGGGAAGCACCTTACATCAAACACTAAATCCGCATCCATCGGCGTTCCATATTTAAACCCGAACGCCATTACATTTATTTCTATACCCTCGGCATCCTTAGGTGTAAAAAGCTCCTTTACTTTTTCAGTAAGCTCATTATTTTTAAGCCCCGAGGTATCTATAACATAATCCGCTTCCGTAAGAAGCTTAGATAAAATCTGACGCTCCTCACGAATTGATTCAAGCAACCCCTTTGGATTATCAAGAGGATGCGATCGCCTTGTTTCTTTATATCGCTTTACAAGCGTTTCATCATCTGCATTCAAAAACAGCAATTTTACATCATAATTGCTTTTTTTCAGTTCTAAAAACCGTTCAATAAGCTGACCTATCATGTCACCCACACGAATATCAACAACTATAGCAACATTATTGAACTTTCCGTTAGCGAATGTAAGCATCTCCGTAAACTTTGGAATAAGCATAGGAGGCATATTATCTATACAGAAAAAACCCATATCCTCCATTGACCTTATTACCCTTGTTTTACCGGAACCCGACATTCCCGTTACTATTGTAATCTGCATCTTACACCTTCCTGAATCTATTGCTCACCTATCAGCCTTACCTCCGGCTCAAGACGAACTCCAAATTTTTCTTTAACCGTATCCTGAATATATTTTATCAGGCTCAAAACATCCTCCGCTGTTGCATCGCCCTTGTTCACCACAAAGCCTGCGTGCTTTTCGCTTACCTGTGCACCGCCTATTGAATACCCCATAAGACCGCAGTCCTGAATAAGCTTACCTGCAAAATAGCCATCAGGCCTTTTAAAGGTACTTCCTGCCGACGGCATCGCAAGCGGCTGTTTATCGCTTCTGCGTTTATTGTAATCCTGCATTGCTGATTTTATTTCTTCATAATTACCCTTTTTCAGCTTCATAACACATGAAAGTATCACATACTCGCCTGTTTCAAACATACTGTGGCGATAAGAAAAATCAAGCTCATCAGGGTATGCTGTTTTGATATCTCCGTTTTTATCAACATACGTCACACTCTCAACTATGTCCTTTAACTCCCCACCATAGGCACCGGCATTCATATAGATACCGCCGCCGAGCGTTCCCGGAATTCCGGATAAAGTCTCAAACCCTGAAAGCTCCGCCTTTAATAATGCATTTGCCAGCCCTGACATAAGTATTCCTGCCTCGGCTATGACTGTTTCGCCGTCAATTTCTACTTTATTCATATGCTTGCTGACTTGTATAACAACTCCTCGTATACCCTTGTCACCCACAAGCATATTTGAGCCGTTGCCCATAATCATATACGGTATATTCTTTTCCTTGCAAAACGATACCGCATCTTTTATTTCATCTATGCTCACCGCTTCTATAAATACATCCGCAGGTCCGCCGATTTTAAATGTTGTATGATTTTTCATAGGCTCATTAAAATAGACATTCTGCGCAATATTTTTTAAATTCTCCATTAAATCACTCTCCTGCATTCCATCTGAAAAACGGCTTACCCTTAGCCTTAAAAAATCCGCTTAATGTTTCAAAATCCCTGTTCATTATCAAATCCTCAGGGAAATCAACCTCTTTTAGTATCTCAAAGGCTTTATCATACTTGCCCAAATCAAAGCATATGTGTGCATCTGAGCTTACAACTATGCCTGTTCCCTGTTTTTTACATATCTCTGCAATTTTCTTGCAGTTTGGCATACTTGCTCTTCTTGCATAGTATGAATGATTGTTTATTTCAATAAGCTTATTATGGTCTCTTGCAAGCTTTATGATTGATTCATAATCATATTTGAATCTGTCTGTACCGCTGTGACATATAATATCAACCAACGGATTATTTACTATATTATGGTACGTTTCCGTATGGTCATCGCCTTGATAACTGTAGCAAGGCCCGTGAATACTTGCATTTACTATATCAAATTTTTTATACTGTTCTTCTGACAAAGGGTCAATATTTCCTTTTTCGTCAAGAATGTTTGCTTCTATACCATACAGAATTTTCACTCCGAAAATTTCTCTGGGAATGTTTTTTAAATTACCAAAATACCATGGATGAGGTGAATCCTCCATCGAAATTCCGTGGTCTGTTATTGCTATAGCCTCAAGACCTGCTTCCGATGCAGCACGTGCCATTTCCGTGACGGTACTGTATGAATGGTCGCTTGCAATAGTGTGAGTGTGTGTGTCAACTGTAATTTTCATTATAACTATCCTTTCAAACTCTCTTCCATCTGCTTCATAAGTCTCTTATTAAGCTCAATGGCAGCATTATATCCCATACGCTTCTGACGGTTGTTCATTGCCGCAACCTCAACAATTACGGCAAGGTTTCTTCCGAGCTTTACAGGCACAGTAATTGACGGAACATTGATTCCCATAATATTAGTATATTCATCAACCATTCCCAATCTGTCATACTGACTGCCCTCAACCCAGCGTTCAAGATGAATTATCATATTTATATTTTCTGTATCTTTTATTGCTCCTATACCGAAAATTTCTTTTATATCTATTATACCTATACCTCTTAGCTCAATAAAATGCTTGATTATATCAGGTGATGAACCAACAAGCGTTTTATTTGATACTTTTTTTATTTCAACGGCATCATCAGCAACAAGTCTGTGACCTCTTTTTACAAGCTCTATTGCAGTTTCACTCTTACCGACTCCGCTTTCACCAAGTATCAGAATACCCTCACCGTATACTTCAACAAGAACTCCGTGTCGTGTACGTCTCGGAGCAATCTGAACATTCAGATATGAAATAATAGCACTCATGAACGAAGATGTTACATCCTCCGTTCTTAAAAGCGGTATATTATACTTCTCAGCACATTCTGACATCTCCGGAGGTATCTGCATACCTCTCGTTACAACAAGTGCCGGAAATCCGAGTGCAAAAAACTTATCAAACATTCTTTCACGTTCCTCAACGCTGAACTGTTCAAGATAAGTAAACTCAACCATTCCCATTATCTGTATTCTTTTTTTATCAAAATGGTCAAAAAAACCAACCATCTGTAATCCCGGACGGTTTATATCTGCACTGCTTACACGGATTTTATCAATATCTTCAGGCTCATATATTATTTCAAGCTCAAACTCATCTATTATTTTCGTTAAAGGTATGGTAAATTCGCTCCCCATTTTCAGGTCCGCCTTTCATTATATTTTTATACCTGTACCATGTGTACATACTATCCTAATATATATTATAACGTAAAATTAAAAATTTTTCAATAAAAATATATAATTTTTCTGAATATTTTACACTTATTATGGGTCGAATTTGATAATCTTTAAAAAAAATAAAAAAAATTTATAAAAATTGTAATAAAACTCTTGCAAAATTCAAAGAGTTGTGGTAAAATACTTCTTGATGTTTCATTTGATATCTTTAAGGAGGTGTATTTAAAATGGCTAAATGTGAAATTTGCGGTAAGGGTGTTACTTTTGGTATTAAGGTATCACACTCACACAGAAGATCGAACAGAACCTGGAAGCCGAACATAAAAAAGGTAAGAGCAGTTGTTAACGGTTCTGTAAAGTCAGTTAACGTATGTACTCGTTGTCTTCGTTCAGGAAAGGTTCAGCGTGCAGTTTGATTTACTGAATACTTTTAACAGCTTGCATACACGCAGGCTGTTTTTTTCTGCATGAAGCAAATTAACAAATATTACAAAAAGATTAAATTTCTGTTTTTTGTAATATTTGTTTGCTTTTTGTGCTTATTTCTGTTATAATGATTATATATTACTATAAAGGAGTGTATCAGTTTGGAGAAACTCTTAATAAAAGGCGGGAACAGGCTCTGCGGTTCAGTTACCATCAGTGGTGCAAAAAACGCCGCCGTAGCTATTCTGCCTGCGTGTATTCTTGTTAAAGCAAGATGCCGCATAGAAAATCTACCCGACATAAAAGATGTAAAGCTCTATCTCCGTATTCTGGAGAATTTGGGAGCTGTCGTTGATATAATAGATGTAAATACTGTTGAAATAGACTGTTCAGATATAACCTCATACGAGCCTTTGGGCGACCTGACAAGAAAAATGCGCGGTTCGAGCTACCTTATGGGTGCACTTTTGAGCCGTTTCCGTAAGTTCAGTGTCGACCAGCCGGGTGGCTGTGATTTTGGTACAAGACCGATTGATCAGCACGTAAAAAGCTTTGAAGCATTAGGTGCTGAAATTCACTACGGCAGAGGAATGATAAACGGTTCGGCAGATGAGCTTAAAGGCGCAAACATATTCTTTGACGTGATTACCGTAGGTGCTACGGTAAATGCAATCCTTGCGGCAACACTTGCCGAAGGTACAACTGTTATAGAAAACGCCGCAAAGGAGCCTCACATAGTTGACCTTGCAAACTTCCTTAATGCCATGGGTGCGAGCATCAGAGGTGCAGGAACAGATACTATAAAAATAAAAGGTGTTAAAGAGCTTCACGGCGGAACATATGCAATAATCCCTGACCAGATTGAAGCCGGAACCTTTATGATTGCCGCTGCTGCAACCAGAGGCGATGTTGTACTTAATAATGTAATCCCACGTCATCTTGATATAATAAGCGCAAAGCTTATTGAAGCAGGCGTAAATGTGGAAGAAGGCTCCGACAGTGTAAGAGTATGGGTTGACCCTGAAAAAACACTGAAGCGTATAAACTTCATAGCTTTACCTTATCCGGGCTTCCCTACAGATATGCAGCCTCAGCTTGTAACCTTCCTTACAACCATAGCAGGAACATCAACTGCAAGAGAGGGCGTATGGGATAACCGTTTCAGATACACAAATGAGCTAAAGCGTATGGGAGCAAACATCCGTGTTGAAGGAAAGCTTGCAATTATAGACGGTGTGGACAAGCTTGTAGGCTCGCACGTAAGAGCTACTGACTTAAGAGCCGGAGCAGCTATGATAATAGCAGGTCTTATGGCAGACGGTACAACAGAAATCACAGACATATACCATATTGACAGAGGATACGAGAACTTCGAGGAAAAATTTGTAAGCCTCGGCGGAGATATTCAGCGTATTCAGGTTGTTGATATTGATTATTAAAATACAAACGGTTCATACAGTATATATGAACCGTTTTTACATAAAAGGAGTTAATTCATGGCAGAATTTATATCACTTATAAGCGGTTCTTCAGGAAATTCAGCATTCATATCCGACGGAAAAACAAACCTTCTTGCAGACTGCGGCATGAGCGGAAAAAAATTGACCGAAGCACTTGCCGCAATAGACAAAACTCCTGATATGCTTGATGCAATCCTGATAACGCATGAGCATATAGACCATGTAAGAGGTGCAGGAATAATAGCAAGACGGTATAATATTCCTATTTATACAACTGACGGCACACATCTTGCAATGGACATAGGAAAGGTAGACGATTCACTTCGCTATTCCGTAAAGCCCTATGAAAGCTTTGAAATAGGAACAATCGGAATTTGTCCGTTTGCCATTCCACATGACGCATCTGCTCCGGTAGGCTACAGCTTTTTCTGCGATAATACAAAATTTTCAATCGCAACAGATATAGGAAAAATGAACGATACTATATTTAATGCAATAAAAGGAAGCGAAAATATTATTCTTGAATCAAACCATGATGTTGAAATGCTTCGTTACGGAGTATATCCGTTTCCGTTAAAACAGAGAATACTCAGCGATTTCGGTCATCTTTCAAACGAAAACGCAGCACTGACTGCACTTGAGCTTGTAAAAAGCGGAACAAAGCATATTATGCTCGGACATCTCAGTATAGAAAACAACCGCCCTGAAATTGCCATGCTTGAAACCTACAACACACTCACAAACGCAGGTGTAAAGGTCGGAGAGGATGTAACATTAAAAGTAGCCGACAGATATTCTATAACACACTTTGGAGAATTTATATGAATATAAGTATAATCTGTGCAGGTAAAATAAAAGAAAAATATTTTACTGCCGCAATAGACGAATATAAAAAAAGATTATCCCGCTTTGCAAATATTGAGATAATCGAAATATCCGATGAAAAAATACCCGACAATGCTTCTGAAAAAGAAGAAGAGCAGATAAAAGAAAAAGAGGGTAAAGCAATGCTCTCAAAAATCAAGCCCAATTCATATGTTATTTCAATGTGTATTGAAGGTAAACAGCTTGCAAGCGAGGAGCTTGCCCAAAAAATTTTATCAATTTCAATGCAGACAAGCCGTATCGTATTTATCATTGGCGGCTCACTCGGACTTAGCGATGAGGTCAAGGCACGCTCCGATTTGCGTCTTAGCTTCGGCAAAATAACCCTTCCCCATCAGCTTATGAGAGTTATTATGCTCGAACAAATCTACCGTGCATTTAAAATCAACAACAACGAAGCCTACCACAAATAGGCTTTTTTTATTTTGACAATTTTTACAAAATATACATTGACAAATTAAAATTCTTGTGTTATAATCACTATATACTTAGTATCAAGAAGAAGGAGTATCAGCATGAACAGTGCCTTGGAAAAATTTTCTGTTTTTACAGATGAAGAATTAGTCAAAATGGCACAGCAGGGCGACAATGCCGCTCTTGAGGCTATCATACTCAGGTACAGAAGCCTTGTATATGCAAAATCCAAAGCATTCTTTTTAATGGGAGCTGACGAGGACGATATTATTCAGGAAGGACTTATCGGACTTTACAATGCAGTCAAGAAATTTGACGGCGATAAATTCCCGTTTTTTAAGGTCTTTGCAGGAATATGCATCAAACGCAGGATTCTGACCGCTGTAAGAGAGGCTTCAAGAAAAAAGCATTCTCCTTTAAATTCTTATGTTTCACTTGATAACAATAGCTTTGATGACGAAAGCGATACAACTCTGTTAGATGTTTTAGACGTTTTAGCCTTCGATGAGCTCCAGAATCCTGAGGCGATATTGATTGACAGGGAAAATAAAGATGGTATGGAGTATAAAATAAACAAAACATTAAGCAAAATGGAGCTTGAGGTTTTGTTTGAGTATTTGGAGGGCAGCTCTTATCAGGAAATTGCCGACACCTTGAACAAAGACGTCAAAGCGGTTGACAATGCGGTTCAGCGAATCAAAAAGAAGCTGAAATATCTTCTTGAATAGAGCAATAATCACAAGAAAGGATTTTTGAGATGTACGAAGACAAGACACTAATTTGTAAGGATTGCGGTAATGAGTTTGTATTTACGGCAGGAGAACAGGAATTTTATGCTGAAAAGGGATTTGAAAACGACCCTATCAGATGTAAGGATTGCAGAACAGCAAGAAAGGAACGCATGAGACCTCAGAGAGAAATGTTTGAGATTGTATGTGCAGGCTGCGGTGCTGTTGATAAGGTTCCGTTTGAGCCTCGTCATGACAGACCTGTTTATTGCAGCAAGTGCTTTGAAGCTAATAAAAATAACTGATAAATTAACAAGCCGTAAAAACGGCTTGTTTTTATATTTTAGTTGAAAATTATTTTTATATGTGATATAATTAATTTTAATATAAGTGCTTTTTACATTGTTCAGTCTTTATATAAATAATATCGAAATTTGTCTGAAAAATTAAACTTGAGAAGGGAATATCTATATGGATATCATACAGAGTTTTTATGATAATTTAGCTTCACAATATGATAAACTTTTTCTTGATTGGCAATCCGCAACAAAAGAACAAGCTTTAATCTTGGATAAATTATTTGAACATAATGGATATGGTAATCAGTCTAAAATTCTTGATTGTGCTTGTGGTATCGGAACGCAGTCAATAGGGCTTGCTTCTATGGGATATAATGTAACCGCTTCTGATATAAGCGATGGCGAGCTTGAAGAGGCAAGAATGCGAGCTATGAAAAACAATGTAAAGATTTGTTTTAAAAAAGCTGACTTTCGAATGTTATCCAAAACCTTTTCACAAGAGTTTGACATTATTATC
The DNA here is from genome assembly GCA_045537455.1 of Candidatus Ornithomonoglobus sp. Classification (GTDB taxonomy): domain Bacteria; phylum Bacillota; class Clostridia; order UBA1381; family UBA1381; genus Ornithomonoglobus_A. Next base: position 15,256 of record JAZSPM010000009.1, read on the forward strand.
GCTATGGATAATGCTTTGCCACATATGCTTACAAAGAGTGATTTGGAAATTGCTATCAAGAGTATAACAAGTCAATTAGCGACTAACGGTATGTTTGTTGCAAGCATCAGAGATTATGATGTTTTGCTTGAAAATAAGCCACCATATTCTGCACCATATATACATAAGACAGAAAAAGGGCAAAGAGTATCATTTCAAACTTGGAGTTGGGATGGTGACTGTTACAAACTTATTCAGTATATTATTGAAGATGAAGAAACACTAAAAACAAATAAATTTGAATGTGAATATAGGGCTGTTCGGAGAGAAGAACTCACAAATATACTTCTTTCTAATGGTTGTAGTAGTGTGGTATGGAAAATTCCTGAAGAAACAGGTTTTTACCAGCCAATTATAATTGCAAAGAAATAATTTTTTGGAGCTGATTAATATGAGTTTAAATAATACACCCTCTGCAAATCGCTTGCATATAGGCTTTTTCGGCAGGCGAAATGCAGGTAAATCAAGCCTTGTAAATGCGATTACAGGTCAGGAGCTTGCTGTTGTTTCAGACACAAAAGGAACAACAACCGACCCCGTAACAAAAGCAATGGAGCTTTTACCACTCGGTCCCGTTCTGATTATCGACACTCCCGGCTTTGACGATGAAGGAAATTTAGGAGCAATGCGTGTTGAACGAACAAAACGCATTCTTAACAAAACTGATATTGCTGTTCTTGTCGTTGACGCAACTGATGATATTGCGGAATGTGACAAAGAGCTTATTGATATTTTTAAATCAAAAAATATACCTTATCTTATCGCATATAACAAATCGGACATTGCAAATTTATCCGATAATGATAAGCTTTATGTGAGTGCATTAACAGGAGAAGGAATAAACGAATTAAAAGAAAAAGTAGCTTCGTTAAAGCCCAATAACACAGACAAGCCTATTGCAAGAGATTTAATAAATCCGCTTGATACGGTTATACTTATAACTCCAATCGACAGCTCTGCTCCGAAAGGAAGAATTATTCTTCCGCAGCAGCAGACATTAAGAGATTTACTTGACGCAGGAGCTATCACTACAGTAGTAAAAGAAACCGAGCTTAAACAGGCTTTGTCGGTGCTTGCAAAAAAGCCTGCTCTTGTTATAACAGACAGTCAGGTGTTCGGGCGTGTTTCAAAAGAACTGCCTGAGGATATTCCGCTTACGTCATTCTCGATTTTAATGGCACGCTACAAGGGTTTTCTTGAAACAGCCGTAAAAGGTGCAGCGGCTATTGACAAGCTAAAAAACGGTGACACTGTTCTTATATGCGAAGGCTGTACACACCACCGTCAATGCGGAGATATCGGTTCTGTTAAAATCCCTATGTGGCTTAAAAAGCACACAGGTGCGGAGCTTAAAATAAAAAACACCTCAGGGATGGATTTCCCCGAGGATTTATCACCGTATTCACTTATAATTCACTGCGGTGGCTGTATGCTTAATGAACGTGAAGTTACCTATAGAATGAACTGTGCCATTGACAGTAACATTCCGTTTACTAATTACGGAACTGCAATCGCTCACATGAACGGTATATTAAAACGAAGCCTTGAGCCTATTCCGCAGGGTTCCGATATGCTTTGAGAAAATTCTGCATATCCTCTGCCATAGGAATACTGAACTCTAATTTTTCTCCGCTTACGGGATGAATCAGGCTTATGTAAGAAGAATGCAGTGCAGTTCTTAAAAAGCCGTCCTCAGTACCGTAAAGCCAGTCACCCAAAAGAGGATGCCCGATATGCGACATATGCACTCTTATCTGATGAGTTCTTCCGGTTTCGAGCAGTAATTCAATAACCGTATATTTATCAAAGCTTTCAACAGGGCGGTAATGCGTTACGGCGTATTGACCGTCCTTTGTTATACATCGCTGTATGATGCTTTCATCAACTCTACCTATTGGAGCATCAACCGTTCCGGCTTCCTTTATTTCTCCTTCAACAATCGCCATGTAACGGCGTTCAAAGCTCTCATGAAGTGTCTTGCATAGTCTGTCATGTGCATGGCTGTTCTTTGCAATACACATAAGCCCCGATGTGTCTTTATCAAGTCTGTTCACAGCCCGAAACGTCCGTTCCTCGCCCTTTTGTTCAAAATAATACATAATTCCGTTTGCAAGAGTATCGTCAAAATGCCGTTGTGACGGATGTGTTGCAATCCCTGCAGGCTTGTTTACAATCATAATATCCTCGTCCTCATAAACTATTTCAAAATCAATTTTTACAGGGACTATAAATTCAGATTTACCCTCAGTTATTGTAAGCCTTAAAACATCTCCGTTTTGAAGAATATAATTAACGTGTTTTCGCTCACCATTTACAACTATTCCGTCCTCTGTTGCTTTTAGCCTTTTTATCAGCTCCGAGGACATATTAAAATGCTTTTTCATAACGGTCTTTATGTCCACTGATGCATATTCATCTGTAACTGTATATTCAAATATTCGTTTTATGGGAATCACCTCTTAAAAAATTATTGTTTATATGCGGGGACTCAGTTACCGTCTTTGCAACGCTACGCAAACTTGCAGTTTGCTATGCTACAACGCTGATGCGTTGTTTGCCTGCACCCCTGCTATTTTGGTAGAGCATTAACGCTCATTCTAAGAGCAATTATATATTGTTCACTAAATTTGCGTACTTCGGCACCGCCTTTGGCGACATACCTCGTCCGAAAAAATTTAGTTCTCAATACATAAAAGCTCTTATCATTCGCTGCCTATGAACAGA
>JAZSPM010000063.1:0-22539 GCA_045537455.1 Candidatus Ornithomonoglobus sp.
CCAGTAAACCCAGTAAACCCAGTAAACCCAGTAAACCCAGTAAACCCAGTAAACCCAGTAAACCCAGTAAACCCAGTAAACCCAGTAAATCCAGTAAACCCAGTAAACCGAGTAAACCCGGTAAACCGAGTAAACCCAGTAAACCCAGTAAACCGAGTAAACCCGGTAAACCGAGTAAACCCAGTAAACCCAGTAAACCCAGTAAACCCAGCAAGCCGCAGCCGGAACAGGGGGAGCCGGAACAATTGCAGGGAATTGTGTGCGCCTGCAGGGGATGACAACTATATAGAAAGGATTCCATGCAGTTGCCGCCCTTGTTTCCATAGGATATGGCGCATATTCCGTATTCGCGCTCTGAAAATCGAGAATCAGAGCAATATCAGCAAAATTTACATCAAAAATATACGTCAAATTGCACAAAAACCATGCAGAAAAAGCCGTGAAAAAATTACCAAAATAATTTATAAGAAATATGAAAACACGCAAATACGTGAAAAATATAGTGGTTGTCAGACGTGTTGCCGCCGAATAATAAAAAATAGGTCTTGCAGAAATTTCCAAAGCGGTGTATAATACAAACATAACACGGAAGCAAAGGGGAATCCCAAGTGAATTTTTACGAATATCTGGATTTGCTGCAAAAAAAATATGGGACGTCGAATACCGAGCTTCTCGAAGAACTTGCAGCCGCCGGCGTTCGTATTTCAAAAAGCAATCTTTCCCATAAGCTCAAAGGCGAACGCCGCTTGACAGACGAGGAACTTGACGTTTTTATTCAGACCGTTTGCCCCACAGGCTCCGAGGAAACTACGCTCCGCGCACTCTATAAAATCGCGCAGTTTGGCGAAGATCGCTATAAAGAGGTTGAGGTCATCCGGCGCGGCGTCAATCGTATGTCGGACGATTCCGTTTTCCGTATTCCGGAGGATCTTCCCGATCCTGCCGCGCATACCGATATCCGCGGCGAACAGCCGCTGAAACATATGATTCTCGCGATCCTGCGCGACGCGTGGGGCAGAGGCGCGATTCTCGTACAGTGTCCGGCACGGTTCCGGGGACTTTCCGACGCGATCTGCGCGAACAGCTTCCGCTGTGCATCCGAGGTCAAGCACCTGATCTGTATTGACAACTCGGACGGCAACCACTTCGACGAGGATTATATGCAGACCGTGTTCGCGGCTGATAAAACAGCTTGCTTCAACATCGCATACGAAGCGCGGTACTATTACGATCATGTCAACATCATTGGCGACAGCTTCATCCCGTTTCCGTTTTACCTCGTAACAGACCGCTATCTGCTTCTGATTGCACACGACTTCAAAAGCGGTTTCCTCCTGCGCGATGACAAAATGATTGCGCGGTATAGAGAGGCGTTCCAAGCCGCTTATGCAAAGTGTCCGCCGCTGATGCGGCGCGCCGACGGCGTGCTGGATAGCCTCTGGACGCTCTCCGGACTCGAAGAATCCTGCACAAAACGCTTTTTTGTCCTGCGGCATGGCGTCAGTTATTTGCAGGGACTGGATGAAAGTCTCCTGAAAACCTGCCTGCCGGACGATCTGCCGGATCGGGAAGCCCTGCTTTCCATGGTCAAGCGCGAAATCAGCGCCGCCGGCAATCATATGCGCTGCGTGCTGCATACCGATACCGACGCGGACGCTTTTTTACAAAATGGCGTGCTCCGCGATCTGCCGGGAAGCCTGATGCTCCCCGTTCCGCGATTCAACCGCGCCGCGCTGATCCGCCGCGCTTCGCAATCCGGTAACGATACGCGCAGAGTTTCCGCCGGTTATCTTGAAATTTCTCCGAACATTTCGATTCACTGCTATGACAGCGGTACCGTCGCATTGGTGCATTCCGGAACCGAGCCGCATTGCTTCACCATCACAGAGCATAAATTCTATATCGCGGTTCGCAGTTTCTTTACATATCTTCTGGAACTTGAATCTGTCTCCGATCATTTTGACGAGATGATGCGCTGACAACTTGGATATTCGACAATGTTCGACAATTCGACAATTCGACAATTCGACAATGTTCGACATTTGACATCTCGACAATATGTTTTTCCGGCGAGCAATAAAACTGGAAAATCCTGATCACATAAAAAAGGAGACCACAGAAGAAAGTTGAGGAATCAGTGTCATGAGAGTATTGCTGCTTGACCGGAATGAAGCCTACGCCGAGAGATTTGCGCAATATCTCGGAAAACAGGGCGACATACAGGTTTCGCTGTGCAATGACTTGGATATATGCAAAAAAATGCTCAATGAGGAGCTGTTTCAGGTCGTTTTGTTCGACGCAGAGTTCGATACCGAAAATCCGGCGGATTACAGCCGGAAAATGACGGCGTTTGCATTCATCTCATCCGTGAAAGATAAAATCAAGGATACGGATACCATATACAAATACAGCAGCGTTTCCGAAATCATCGAGGAAATCATGCGCATCTATACAGAGCATACACAGCATGAGATCAAAGAGGATTTCGCTGGCGACGGCGGTTCTGCCGCCGCGGAGGTTCTGACGTTCCTCCCTGCGAACGGCGGCGCCGGCAGTACCACAATGGCGCAGGCGGCTTCCATCGCGCTCGCAACGAGAGGCAGAACGCTTTATCTGAATCTCGAACAGCGTCCGGCTGATACGCTGGTGTTTACCTCCGAAAGCAAAAAATGTATTACGGACGTGATCGCGGCGCTGCGCACCAACTTCCAGTTGAAAGAAGCCAAAAAGCTGCTGGATACCGTCATCATTTCAGATACCGCGCACGGCGGCGGCAATCTGGATTTTATCAAAGGCTATCTCAATATCTTCGACTGCACAAGCCTGACGCCGCAGCTCCTTGAAACGCTGCTGACGATCCTGCGCAAGCAGTTCCAATATAGATATATCATCATAGACGCTGATTTTATGATCAGCGATCTGCTCCGCAGATTGATTGTGCTTTCCGATAAGCTCATATTTGTTTCGACCGGCACCGATTCCGCGAATCGCAAGACAGAGGGAATTCACCGCTATCTTGAGATCATCGAACGCGAGGAAGACAGCGCCATGCCGAAAAAATATCTGCTGTTCAATCAGTATTACGGAATGCAGAATGAGGAGGCGGTCGCCCGCGATATGAAAATCATCGGAAAAATCGGCAGATATCGCTCCGATGACCGTTCGCTGCTCTCCGCAGCCGGCGTAGTCGCTCAGATCGTCAATTTACCGGGCACGTTTGACGCGCTTGTGTAACAGGATGTGAAACATGAAAAAAACAGATGTGATCGAGGAAATCGTCAAACGCATCTGCGATATGATAGACGGCGGCCATTCCGATACCGCAAACACCGCCGGCAAAGAAAATTTTGAGCTTGCGAAAAGCCGCTCGGAAATTTTACAGAAATACCGCGACGCTTCAGACGATGAATTTCGCCTCTATATTATAGATATGCTGAATGCGATGCTGCTCGATAACGGCGATTATATGGCTTCCGATCAGGCGCCGTATTATATCAGCCCGAACGACCGCGCACTCATTCAGGAACGCGTATTCGGAATGTATCGCGGCCTCGGCCTGCTCGATACGCTGCTTATGAACGAGGATATTACCGAGCTGATGATAAACGGTCCGGATCATATTTTCGTCGAAAAGCGCGGCAGAATCATCGAGCTGGAAGAACGTATCTGCAACGATACCGACTGCACCGAGGAGGAACGGCGCGAACGCGGAGAAAAACAGCTCCGGAAAATCGTGCGAAGAATCGTCGATATCTGCGGCAGAGACATCAGCGACGCAAACCCCATCGTTGACGCCCGCCTGAAAGACGGTTCCCGCGTGAACATCGTGCTGCATCCGATCGCACTCGGCGGCGATACCGTTACCATCCGTAAATTCTCAAAAAAGCCGATGAGCGTCGAAAAGCTCATAGAATATAAATCTATTACGCAGGATATCGCAGACAAGTTAAAATTGCTTGTCAGCGCCAAATATAACATCTTCATCAGCGGCGGTACCGGTTCCGGAAAGACAACTTTCCTGAATGCGCTTTCCAACTTCATTCCGCGCGATGAACGCGTTATCACGATAGAGGACTCCGCCGAACTGCAAATCACCGGCGTCGATAACCTCGTCAGCCTCGAAACCAAGCAGGCGAACGCCGAAGGCAAGGGCGGCATCTCGATCAAGGATCTGATCAAATCGTCGCTCCGAATGCGTCCGGAACGAATCGTCGTCGGAGAGGTTCGCGGCGAGGAAGCGCTCGATATGCTGCAGGCGATGAATACAGGCCATGACGGTTCTCTTTCTACAGGCCATGCGAATTCTGCAAAAGATATGCTGACGCGAATCGAAACGATGGTTCTGCAAGGCGCATCCGGCTTGCCGCTGGACGCCGTCCGCAGACAGATCGGTTCCGCGCTTGACATCATCGTTCACCTTTCCCGTATGCGCGATCACTCCAGAAAGGTCGTTGAGATCTCCGAAGTGCTCGGCTACGATCACGGCGAAATCATCATGAATCCGCTGTATGTTTTTGAGGAAGACGAAAATTCTACACTGGAGAAGGTTTCTGGCGGTCTGAACCGCACAAAGAATCCGATGCGGAATACAGACAAACTGCGGCAAGCAGGTATTCCGGATGATTTGTAAGCGAGGGAAGGCAATGTCGAAAAAGAAAAAGGTTGTTCTCAATAAAGGCATCAGCGGCGCGGGCACGGATTATACGGTTTATGTTCTGTCGCCTGCGCAGAAGATACTTGCAATCATTGTCGGCTTTGCGGTGGGATTTGCTGCGGCTTATATCTATCTGAGCAATATTCCGCTTGGCATCGTCATCGGCGCGATTGCAGCATGGAAATCCATTGACATCTACGCCAATAAGCTCCAGACGGAAAGACAGCGTAATCTGCGGCTTCAGTTCCGCGATATGCTCGAATCGCTGAGTAATTCCTATACGGTCGGCATGACCGCAAGCCGCGCATTCCATAACGCGTATCACGATATGGTCACCGAGCACGGAAAGGAAGCGCTCATCAGCAAGGAACTGCAGCTTATCTGCGCGATGCATGACGGTCAGGGCGTTGACATCAAGGATATGGTCACTGACTTCGGCAAGCGAAGCGGCTTGGATGATGTGCAATCTTTCTCAAGCGTTTACGACGTCGCTTCCGATCTCGGCGGCGATATCGCAAAGGTTATCCGCGAAACGCGCGATATGATCGGCGATAAAATCGAGATTGAGCTTGAAATCCAGACCATGGTTACCGGTCAGAAGAATCAGCTCAATATTCTGGCGATTATGCCGCTGATTATGGCAATCCTGACAAAATCCTTTTCAGACGGTCCGCAGACCGCGCTTGTCATTATCGTCAAGCTGATCGCGCTTGTGCTGTTCGTATTCGCCTACTGGCTCGGCACAAGAATCGTGGACGTCAAGGTTTGAGAAAGGAGCAGAGTAAAATATGTATATCGCAATGCTATGCTCCGCAATACTTGCAACCATACTCATCCTGCTCTGGCTGTTCCTGTTTCTCCGGTACAGCAAGAAGTATGGCTCGATCATTGACGATCTGGACGGCAAGATTTTTACGATGAAGGATTTGTACTTTATCGGTCTTGGTCTGATTGATATGTTCGAGGATTTTACCCGCAAAAAAATCACAACCTCTGATAAAGCGATTATCCAGAGCAAAAAGCTTGCGGAGGTGTTTGGCAGAGACAACGGTGAACTTTACTATTACGTAACGGTTGCCGCAAAGATCTCTTTGATCATGACCTTTCTTCCGATTGGTCTGATGATGGGCTGCCTGATGCAGTCGGCGCTTGGCTTTCTGGTCGGCGCGCTGCTTGTCATCGTGTTCCCTTACGGCGTGCAATCCAGCATCAACAGCGCGATTGCCGCGAAAAAGGACGCGATTCTCACGGAGTTTCCGAAAATGGTCTCCAAATTGACGCTTCTGGTCAATGCCGGAATGCTGCTGCGCCGCGCATGGGATGAGGTTGCAGACTCCAATCAGGAGGATGAGCTTTATGCCGAAATGCGAGCCGCTTCGCGGGATATTCTGGACGGCATGACCATCGAAGCCGCAATGGACGCGTTTGCAACACGCTGCGGCGTCAAAGAAATTCGGAAATTCTCCTCGATCTATGTTCAGGCGGTCAAGCGAGGCGCCAGCGAGTCCATCGACTCCATGAAGATCATGGCAGACGAAGCGTGGGAGCAGAAAAAACAGCTTTCCAGACAAAAGGGAGAGCTTGCCGCTTCTAAGCTCCTCGTACCGAATATGATCATGTTCCTCGGCATCATAATGGTTGTCGTGGTTCCGATGATCGCAAATATGTTGGGAACATTCAATGCCTAGTTTACAGAAAATACATAACAGAGAAGTCCGACAGAGCGCGGAATATATTCCGCAGAATCGCTTCTGGCTTGTCGTGACGTTCCTGCTTGTCATTGTGATCGGCGTGATCTTATCCGAGATTCTGACAAGAGGAAAAGTTTCACCATACTGCGACGGCGGATGGATCACATATCTTGTAGAAGTGATCAAAGCAAAAATCAACGAGGTTATGGCGTTGATTAACGAATGGGCTGAGATGGCAAAATTAGTCCGTTTTTAAGAATGCCTGCGGCAGACAAAGCAAAAGCATGCGTTGCTTTGCAATGCCGTGAATATATTGGCAGATAACATCATGAATAGGGAAAAATCCCGCAACATTAGGAGGAAATTACAATGTTTGACAAGTTTGCTGTTTCGTGCTTTACCAATTACTATAAGGCAAAGGCTAAGTTTAAGAAAATGACTTCCGGCGAAGAAGGTATGGAAACCCTCGAAACCATCATTATCGTTGCAATCGCAGTTGTGGTTGCCGGCTTCATCATCAACTTCCTGACAAAGGGTCAGTTCGGCGATAGTAATCAGGGCATAGTTGGTTATATGTTCCAAAAGATTGGTAATGTACTTGGTGAAATCTTCCCGTCCGGTGATAATTATGACGTTAGTGGAGCAAATCCGTTCGAAGGCTCAACTCCGTAATTTCAAATTCAATTTGCTGACAGCGTGTATGGACATTATGTATTGACGAAACATCATGACACAGTGTATTGACAATCTGCACCGACACAAGATATTGACATCGTAAAACGACAACCCGCAACGACAACATATATTTACAGCAATGTTCGACAACATAGAATGACATGGTTCCATACACACAAAAATGCCAGTCATCCGCGGCATGTTTAGCGGATGACTGGCTTTTCTAACATCAAAAGCTGAATTTTGACGCTAGAAAAGCCAGTAAACCGAGTAAACCCAGTAAACCCGGTAAACCCAGTAAACCGAGTAAACCCGGTAAACCGGTTTGCGGCATGATTCCGAAGCAAAGGAGCCAATCAATGAAAAAACAAATCCGCTTCCTACGCTGTGAAAACGGCGCTGAATTGATTGAAGCAGCTCTTATATATCCGTTGGTGCTGCTGGTAATCGGCGGCCTTATTTATTTTGGGCTGTTTGTTCTGCAATATACAACCGTCAGCGCGTATGCGCAGAAGATCGCGCTGATCGCCGCGAGAGAGGTTGCATATCCTGGATATGTCGGCTTGATTTCACAGGACAAGCTGGAGGGCGGGGCAGTCGAGGTGCAGCTTGACGATTATTCGCAGGCAGCCTCCAGCGACGTCATCAATATAGAGCAGTCCGTGAAAAACGTCAATACCCGTGCGTATCGGTATTGGAGTCCGGATCCGCTGGATACTGCTAGCTTTAACGACTATCAGCCGAAATCGACATTGAAGAAAATGATGCAGAATATGGTCGAGCATAATTCGATTATGGTCGGAAAGCAGGAGGCAACGGTCAATATCCGGTGTAAGAATATGATTATTATGCAGTATGTGACGGTCGAGGTCGAGCAGGAGATTCTGAACAATCAGCTGATGACGGCGCTTGGCTATAAGGATCCGACCATTCACGTAACGGCAACGGCAACGGTGGGAGATACGGACGAATTTATCCGGAATACGGATTTTGTATGCGACGCAATGGAAATGATCGCGCAAAAGCTCGGTATTGATGTGAAATCTCTCCGCGATAAAGTGAATGATATAAAGGAAAAATTAGGCTTGAATTGACGAAAGGATCAGAAAAATGCAGATGAGTAAACGTGTAAAAGGTTCTATTTCGGTATTGCTGACGATGATTCTGCTGCCGATGATGACGTATGCAACTATGATTATTGACGCTTCACGTCTGCAGCTTGTCCGAAATAATATTGCAGGCGCCGGCGATCTGACTCTGAATGCAATCATGTCGGAATATAATGTTATGCTGGAAGAAATGTACGGCTTATTTGCAAATACAACGTCCGAGGAAGAACTGAAGGACGTATTAAGTGCGTATTTTCAGCAGACGATCGAGGGTAGATTTCTGCCTCAGCTCGAAAATGAAAACGAAATGATTCAGAATACCATCGACATGACCTTGACAAAGATTATGGATCCGAATGGCTATACCCGTGAGGATGTTACCGATTTTCTGGCACTGCAGCTTCAGGATTTTACTGCCGGTCCGGTCGTTGGCTCTGCGCTCGCAAATCCTGCCACGATGAAGCGTCAGATTATCGAGTACATGAAGTATCGCGGTCCGGTGTCGATTGCCAATACGATTCTTGGAAAATTGGATTTTCTTGCGGATTCCGGAAATCAGGTTGATTCCTGCGATCAAAAGGTGCAGTATGCGCAGACGCTTTCCGGCTTGCATGATCCCTGTATAGATGCCTATACTGCCATTATTGATCAATATAATAATGGTGCAATGCTCCTGAACGAAGCACTTGGTCTTGGCCTGGTCAGCAAAAAGTTTGAGAATGCGGAAAATAAGTCGCACAGCAATCGCTTGACAACGATTGTTCCTGATCCGAAAAAGGAACCTGTTGCAGCGATATATACGGACGCAAAGCAGGAGTATCAGTATGCGACGGCGTTTGCGCTGATGAATGCAATGTCTCCGTTTGCAAGCAACAATCCAAATATCAATCAAAGTATCCATATTGATGGTGTAGATTATCCAGTATGCAATGGCCAAAGCGACTCTCATGAGCATCATAATTATGACAGCTATCTTGAAGAAGAACAGTTTGCTTATAAACTCATTGATAAAGAAAAAGTGCAAGAAAGCTATCAACCTACTGACGAGATTCAAGAAAATATCAATAGATTGAATGCACTTATTAAAAAAGCCGGTGAGGATTGCGGATATAAAAATAACGATAATGGCAAAGCAAAGCTGGATATGCAGTCTGAAGATTTGAATGTTACTTTTAATTCATACCAACGGACAGCGGGAGGATTTAATCGTTATCAGAAAGATGAATTTTCTATTGACAATGTTTTAGATAAAGAAACAAGAGACAACGTCACATATCATTATCCAAATTATAAACGTATGCTTTTGAGCGGAAAGGAAAATTCGGACAATTATTATTATAACATTAAATCGTTTATTGACATGAATAAGTCAGATACAGATAACGATAAAATCAAAAATAATGAGCTGAAAAAAGAAGATGTGGCTTTTCAATTTAAGACGCAATATGAAAACTCTATGGAGGTTCTGAAAGCACAGCAGGAATTGGTAGGTCCGCTGAAAAACGGTATCCAGTATGTTGCAAAGCAGCAGGCAATATTTTCCGAGATTCAATCAGCATATCAGGCTATTTGGAATAAGCTGAAAGACCAGCTACTAGAAAAATATGATGAGAAATGCGATGCTAGACGTAAGGAAAAGGAAGAAGAATTGCAAAAAGCTCGAGAACAATGGGTAGCTAGTTCAATCCACACTATAAGGATGGACCCAAATGGCAAGGGCTGGAAAGCATTTGTTGAATATGAAAACGAAGGCGAAGAGGATGAAAAAGTATTTTGGAAAGAAGGATCTATTCCGCATTGGGCAAATGATGGTGACTATGGTTGGGAAGAAGGCGCTGCATATGAAGAGTTTTATAAATATCTTGATGACATAAAGACACCCGTATATGCAGATTACATAAAGCCACTCGTATATGCAGCGGAATACGATGAGCCAGAGATATACAATAGAGCCGATGAAGTAGTAAGTTTGGCAGAACTTGAATCAAAAAAGGCAGATTTAGAAACACAATTAGAAACTGAAGAAAACACACTGTTATGGTATGAAATAGATGAAATAGAAGGAGAAATAGATAAATTAGAACAACAAATAATAGAATTTATTAAAGAAAGAATATATGATGTGATGGTGGCAAGTGGCGATTTGCCGGAAAACTGTCGAAAAAAAGCCGCATATTTGACTCCTGATGAAGAAAAGACGATCTGGAACAAGATATTGGAAGAATGTCATATCGAGCTTGATGCAAACAATCAGATGAAGTATGACAAAGATGGAAAGCCGATTTATGACGGTATGAATCAGATCAACAATCTGGAAAAAGCATATATGGCAATGGAAGAAATCCAGAGCTTTTTCAACGGAGGTCAGAGTGGTTATAGCAGTTATAAGGGTCTTATTGATGAGTATATTACAAGACTGAAAAACCACAATCAGGACTATTTCGGAAGATTTGAAGATATTCATATTAAACTCGGTTCCAGCGCATATATGGGCGTTGCGCTGACGCTTCGCGAAATGAAAAAGGGCTTGGAAACTGCGGAAACCGAGCTGAACGAAATTTATACATTGATTGTGAATCAAATCGAGCCAAAACAGAAAGACTGGAAAGACTCCATTGATAGTATTGACTCGGATTCCACCAGAGCAGCCATGACAAGCGACTATGAATCTATGATTTCCAGAATCAACAAAGACGAAGTAGATAAGCTGCGAAAGCTGGTTGGAACTCTGAAGACAAAGGTTCAGAAATGGATTGATGCAATTGACAGCTGTTCGTATCTCGGTGAAAAGCTCGTTATGGTCGGTTCAGTCAGCGGCTCAAACGGCGTGACGATGAAGTTAAAAGATAATACAATCTTTCTTGATCTTGTAAAAGAGAAAATGACGGATCATTTTAATTGTGATATCGAAATAAAAGTGGATGATACGGATACTATTATTCAGACTGCTCGCAATACGATCATTTCTAAAGCGGAAAACGAAAACCCGTCCATTTCAATTCCGAGATATAAAGATGCTCAGGATGTCCAGAAGCTCAAGGGCCTTTTAAAGACGCATCAATATCTTGATAAAAATGGAAATCTGAAAAAGGACAAGGGTATTGACAAAATTGCCGGGGAGTGGGTCAACAAAAACATTCTGGATGACGCAAACAAATTCCACATCAGCAAAGAGTTTGAGATGAACGCAAACAAAACCCAAGCCGCAAGATATCAGGTTCTGGATGGCATCAAGGATCTGTTTGACAATAAGGATCTCGAAGGCGCAGTAACGGGAACAGATAAGGAAAATGCGGGAGTCGAGGACGCTTATGCGAAATATCAGCTCAAAAGCGACGGAATCGGCAAATTGATTGATCCGCAGGAAGCCTTTATGGTGACGCTGTATTCTGAGAACAAAGCGGCAAAGGCAGCAGAAACTGCCAACAAAGATGAGGAGAAGAAGACAGCAAATGACGCCGCGGTTAACATTGATAATATGGCAAATCAGAAAATGGATTCGACAGATGATCCGCCGGAGGAAGAAGAACCAGAATCAGATCCGGTAGAGGCAAACTTTGCGGAAATCCTTTCGGAGATTCAGTCTTACTATATGCCTGATCCGAAAGACGAAGATGATGCCGAAGGTGCTCTGGATGGTGATCCGGAACTTTCGACAGGCAGCATCGACAAGGATGATCCGAGTAAATCAAGCGGCGGAGACGGTCTCAATCAGGCTAAGAAAATCATGAACAAATTTGCCAGTATCGGAGAGAATATCGGAAATACCGTTTATCTGGAAGAATATTTCACTGAAATGTTTACCTGCCGCACCGATAATCAGCGTTTGAATTCTGCTCTGAAAAGCGAAAAGGACGCGGATGCTTTGCCCGTTATTTTGCTCAATGGCTATGGTAATGTGGCTTCCGGAAGCCCGAAACAGCTCAATACAAATACTGAATGGTACGGCAAAGAGGTTGAGTATTTGCTCTGGGGTAAATCTGAACCGAATGCTAATCTTGCCTGTACGGACGCGACGATTTTTGCAATTCGATTTGCGCTGAATGCAATCTACGCATTTACTGCGCCGGAAATCATTCAGTATGTCAACAGCGTTGCGACTGCAATTGCCGGCTGGACCGTTATTGGCGTGCCGATTGTCGCGGCTGTCCTGACCATTGGCATTGCGCTTGCGGAAAGCGGTTATGACCTCTCTTTGCTGCATGACGGAGTAGACGTTCCGATTTATAAGAATAGATCGACATTTGTTTGCTCTCCGCTGAATGCGCTGAAGGAATTGACCGGCAAAGTGTCAGATGAACTCATAGATACTGTGGTAGATAAGGTTTCGGATACCATTGAAAAGAAGCTGGATGAAGCAATCGATGGGATGGCAGATAATGCAGCGGAGCTGGCAAATAAAAAAATCGGTGAATGCACAGGAGAATTAACCGATTTTATAACGGGTTTTGGAAATACTCAGCTAGAAGCGGTTCGGACGGCAATCCGGAATCAATTCTTTGCACCGATTCAGAATCAGCTGATTCAGATTTGCAGCCTGGTGGATATCGGCAGTCAGTATGAGCAGCTGGATATCAAGCCTATCATTGAAAATTCACTATATAATGTGTTCAATGATATCAGCGCAAAGTTTTTGGATCCGGATAAAATGGAGCTGGATGAGAATAGCGTTGTATATAAGGTTTGTAAGGAGCTTTTAACAGAAGAAAACCGACAAGCTATTATTGACAAGATTATGTATGATGAAACAAACGGGCTTATGGTACAGATTAACAAGTGCTGGGAATTTCTGAAACAGAATGATCCTGTTGCATCGCAAGCCGATGCATTGACAGCATATTTGCAGGCGCCGATCAATGACTCAATGGCAGAGGTTACGAGAATTGAGGAGGTCGTCAACGGCGTGATTGATGAGTTTGTTGATAAAATTGATGAAAAGAAAGATATACTCAACAAAAGCATAGAAGATGCAAAGAAGAGTATTACAGATCAGCTCGAGGCGCACGCTGAGGATGCTGCATCGACACTGAAAACTCTGATTCATGAAGAGATGGATGTAGCCACAAAGCAGCTGACCGGCTTTACCAAAAGTGCCAGAGATGCAGCAAGTAAGGAAGCGGCTAAAACCAAGAAAGAGTTTGGCAAGCAGGATACCGGTATGGCGTCTGGCGTTACGCTGAATTATAAGGAATACTGCAAGATTCTGATGCTGATTATGACTGCCTGCAATGAGAAAAATATTCTGCAGCGCGCAGGCGTTCTGATTACGTCTAATATGCGGTATCCGACACCGGGTTGTGAAGAGCAGCCCTTCGATCTGACAAGCGCAAATACCTTGTTCTCGGTCAATGCAAACGTCAATATGATGACGCTGTTCCCGTGGCCGGTCAAGGACGTCATCGACGAGGCAAATCCGGATAGTGGCTTACAGCTTGATTTGTCGCGTATCCGTACCGATAAGGCGACCATCAGCTATTGCGGCGTCAACGGATACTAAAGCGACATATATCTATGTACGAAATAGCAAAGCGGAAAGGGGTACTGCGGTTTCGCGGCACCCCTCGAAGCGAATCGGTGCTCGGTATTGCGCCGGCGGCAGACTCCAAAGGCAGACTAATGTTTCACGAGGTGAAAAATATGAACCGGATTCAGAAAAAAGAACGCGGCGCGGTTGCGATCGAAACGGCATTGACATTGCCCATATTTATGCTGGCGATTCTTGCACTGATGGTCGGCACAATGCTGTTCCGCGCACAGGCAATGATGCAGTATGCGCTGAATCAGACCGCCAAGGAAATTTCCGGCTATTTTTATTTACTGGATAAATTGGGAATCGCAACAGTCCTTTCCGGCGATGCGACCGATGCAAGCGAGGCAAAGGTGCAGCAAGCAAATAATGCAATTAAGGATGTTATCGCATTCGCCGGCGATATCAAAGATAATGCCAATGCTATCACAGCGGAGGGTCAGGCGGTTTATGATACCTGTGAAGCGGGCATTTTATCGCTTGAGGATTTGACCTTTTCAACTGCCCAGGAGGATATTGAAGCTGCGCTTGGAAATACTTCGGAGAGCATCGAGCAGTTTCAGGATGTTCTTGTAAATGCAGAAGAGGTTTTTAAAGATGATCTCGACACAATGAGAACACACCTGAATACACTGAAAAAAGCTGACAAGGCGGAGATGCTGAAGGGTACGCTGCAGATATTTGCAAAAACACTTTGCAATAAAATATTTGCACAGGTTGCAACGCCTCTGGTCTGTGAAGCGTTCATGCCGAAATATCTGACGACCGGCGAAGTAGACGATTTCTATAATGCCTGTGGCATTGATGCAAACAGCCTTAATTTCAAAGGTTCCAGAATGCTGCATGACGGCAAGACGATTTCTCTGATCGTCCGGTATAAAATTGACGCAAGCAAACTGACGTTTGGCTTCTATAAGAAAGAGCTGACATTCCAGAATGTTGCAGTAACCAGTGCATGGCTTCGCAATTATGACTCCGGCAGCTTGCATACGCTGAAAGACATCAATGATACATTCGATCCCGATAAGCTCGCAGAGCACGCGGATGAGCTGCTTGCATTGTATGAGCAGCAGCAGGCACAGAAGGAAGCAGATAAGCAAGAGCAGGACGAAATGATTGAAGCGATGCAAACGCACATAGCGGATATCACAGAGTCTGAGGAAGCTGATGGAGAAGAAACGGCAGTAGAGAAAGGCGGAATTATACCGAAGGATCCGGACGCAGAAGAAACTACCGCGACGACTACCACGAAGACTACTGCGAAGACTACTGAAACGTCAAAAGTCACAACTGATACAGATATTGAAGCGAACAAAAAAGCGCAAAAACAGTATGAAAATAATACTCAGACAACAATGGAGAAGTATTATGATCAGAACAAAGGTAAGCTTTCTGACGAGCAAAAACAGAAGCTTGTTTCAGACTTAAAAGCTTTGTATGATAAAACTGATAAGTCTGCTCGAGGTGATATACTTATTCCGGAAAATGCCAAGGATATAGATTATATCAAATACTATCCCGACACCGACACATACATTATAGAATATAAATGGAAGGATGTCGATACCGATCCCGCAACAAGACGTATGGAGGTACTTATTGCGGGAAAACAGTTTGATAGAGTTGGACTGCCATCAGGTAGATGTACGGGCGCTGTTAATGATGATGGCAGTTGTGCAACCTTTAAAGAACGTTCAATCCCATATCATATTACCGAAGACGATATTACAAAAGAGCCTTCTTATCATAGATATGAGGCACTGCAAAATTTCACAAAAGAAAATCTATCTAAGGCAATAGATAATTCGGATTGTAGTGAGAAAGAAAAAGAAGAGATGCACGAAAAAATGGATGGATACTACGCAGACATGAAAAAAAAGGGTTGTGGTGATGGCGACGGACTTGGAACTGGTACGATTGCGCCGATGTTTGAAGAGACTACAGGTGCTACAGGCGGCGGCAAGCAATATGATATGCCGCTTAACATGACAGAATTGGAAAAAATCGGAATGATTAAAGAAGTGCCTAAAGATTAATATTAAGCGAGGTAATGACGATGGCGAAGACGATGACGAAAAAAGAACTGTTAGAGTGGTATTACTCAATACCCCAAAGAGCGCTGCTCAATTACATAGAGGCAGATGACGCAAATGTTTGGCAATTGTATGTGGATGGCGAATGGCGAAATAAACTTTATTGTTGGACTCTCTGTTTTGATGGACAAAAGTGGAAATATGCAGAGACAGATGACGAACGAGGATATGTTTGTCATTTAAAAACATTTGAAACAGAATCTGCTGCAGTTGAGTACATAAAAAAAAGTTTTAGAATAACGTATTTAGGCGAACAATGCAAAAGCAAAATCGGCGCGAGACAAGAACTGCTTTACTGGTTTGTTCAAAAAGAGTTTGGGTACCCGGAAGAAAGAGCTGTTGCAATCGTCGATCAAATAGCGAAACACACTGATGTATTGAAAGAATTTTTCAATTATGCCTGGATGGGAGATTTTTGCAAGGAAGATAAGCCAAAGAATCAAGTTTGCGGATATACGGCTGAAATTCTGACCAAAGAGTACAATCTGTCTCCCCTTGAAGCATACAGCTATTTAGTGTATTTCATCGAAGACCCGGAGCGTGCAGAGGCTGATTTGAAAGCTGGTTTGCCGCCGAAGGCTTTATCTGAGATTTGAAAAATTGATAAACCAAGAGGAGATACAAGGAAATGAAATGAAAGTTGCCCGAAGAAGCACGTGAAAATGCTAATGTGGTACTCAACGATATACTATTGGGAAAAATCACATTGCCTTAAAGAAATTTACTCGTATTGATGGATATGCATTACATAGCCGTTTGTGACTAACAATCACAGACGGCTTTTTCTATACTCAAAAAAGAAAGGAGTGGTCAGATGATCCGAGTATTCGACGCTTTTTCGGGCTTTACATATTGAAATTCAAGGCAATATGTGATATAATATAGGAGGTTGGACAGACCGAATAAGAATTTGGCGGAGGTATATGTCATATGAGTATAAGTGGATTAAGCTGTATTTTCCCTTCTCCAGACATAAAGAAAACAGCGGGATTTTATGTATCAAAGCTGGGCTTCAGAGCAGTTGAATATCTGAAGAGTACAGAACCGCATATCTGCCTTTATAGAGATGATATAGAAATCATTTTGTTGCAAGCAAATACAAATAACGTTTTACCTAATAGAACCTTGTACGGATATGGTTATGATGCCTATTTATATACAGGAAACCAAGAGTTACTTGAAAAAGAACTTATCGAAAAAGAAGTTATATTCATTAAACATCTGCACACAACCGATTATCAGAATAGTGAGTTTGTTATTGAAGATATAGATGGACGTTGGTTAGCATTTGGATTGAAGATAAAAGACTAACTTCTCTGTTAAACAAATTCCAATTTGGTTTATCGAACAGTTCAATATGTACCGCCGTATTCAGAAAAATCCGAGTACAGCTTTTTAATTGCTACTATGATTGAACTTCTTGGGTGGATATGGTATAATATAAAAAAATCAGATAAACCGATAAATTTGAAGTTTATAGAGGTAATGTATGAAATATGCAAAGGAAGAGGTAAAAATAGAAGGGGTGAAAACATATATTTTTACCCCTGAAAATGCGAAACTCCTGCTGTCCGACACCAATCTCATGGGGGAATTAAATTTGCCCAATGTTTATGTGGAAGCTTTTCAGTACAACATTGACGTAGCAGAACAACATTTTGATAAACATCTGTTTCCAACGATATTTCTCTACAAAGGTCGTTGGTATTCTTCTCTTTGTATCCAAATTGGTGAAAGCTATACCGATGTAAAATATCATGAAAAATGGCTTTGTCGCAGGTGCTTTGAAACAATAGCCGAACATATTTTAATTCCAGGGGAAGATAACCATATTTTCTTTCCAGTTGGGTGGCATCGCAGATATTCATCTGCCTTTCATTTCATGCGATGTAAAAAATGTAGTGAACGTACAGATAGGGATATGCTGACGGAAGAAGAATTTCAATCTGGTAGCAACTTATAACAATTTATAAAAATGGCAGTTGGAATTGGATGAGATGCTTTTATTACAATTACAGGAAAGGACAGATAAGATAAGATTAATATACGCAGAATATAACCCACAGACAAACAGTATTAATGTAACCACATTTGAAAATTACATATTGCAGATTGATTGTAATAAGGCTGAGGATGGATTAATAACAACACCCTGCTCGCAGAATTCTTTGAATGCATTAGCAATAGATGAGCCATTGGAGTATGCTAGGCTTGCCTTAGATGGAGAAATGCAAGCGTGGGTAGATGCGATTGATAGTCTGGAAGTTTGGTGAATTCAACCAGTAGATATTCCAAAAAATGCTTGTAGAATAACGGAATCAGACATGATAGAATAAGAGAAAAACTTGAAGTTTACGAACAGAATAGCATTAATTTTAAGAAATTGATAGGTGGCGAGGTTATATGTATACGGAGTTGATTAAAGACAAATTATTTGAACAATCAGAAGTATATCGGGCATTAAAACGTGGAGAGACAGCTTCGGTTCAATACAGCGGATATAAAGATGAAAAATGGGGAACAAGAGATGCTAATTATCTAAATCGTATGCGTTTGGCATATTATCTGCTTTATGGCCGAATTGATGATGAGGATGCCATTGTATATTTGTTTCAAGAGGAGTTAAAAGACCGTACAAGCAATTCTTTTCAGGGAATTGGAGATACGTTGAATGTGTTGACTTCCATTTTGAAACGATACAACAATGATGGCAGATATAACGGAATGCTGGAAGAAGCAAAGAATGCAAATTTTGATTGTGCTTGTGGCTATGATAAAAATTATCAGATAGATGATGAAGTAGATTCCTTGGATTTGATGGATTGCATTTTTCTTTCACAGGATTTGGAATATAAGGATGTTATGGAAGTGCTGGTCCGTGAATGGAAAGAAAGTATTATGGATTGGACAGATGCAAAAAGAAATACACTTATAAGTTTCAATTCCTTTTTGGGAAAAGAGCAGGAGAATGAAGCGATATATAAAGTGTTATTGGACAATGCAATTATGTCCGGCAAGACATTGAATATTGTTTCAGCATACAACAAAGTTATTCGATATTACATTGACATCGGACAGTTTGAGAGTGCTGATTTCTATTTACGAAGAATGATAGATACGACAGATTTCAAAGATATTGAGAGAACCCGATTATTCGGAGATGTGTTGGAAGAATGCTTTGAAATTATCAGTGGTGGAGTCAAGGAGTCCATTGAACTATGGAAATGGGCGAAGTCATACCTGAAAATAAGAACAAATATGTATGGAAACTTATATACAAAAGGCATTGTTGCAGCTAAAACAGTCGGCGATTCTTATGCTGTGGAGTTAGAGCAAGAATATATAGATCGGAAAAAGAAAGTTGGCTTGAAGTGATTCATGCTGTAATTTATCATTTGTCGAACACATGAAACTTTCAGTAAGCTGGTATGTTTAACTGAGAGATAACTTTGAATTTGTAAAGGTGATGATATTAATGATTGACAGAGATAGAATTGTTTACGTTCAAACACTTGTATCTGATATGATGCACAAATATCAGAACGAATATTTCAACTTGAAAAATAGCGTTTCTTTGGATTTTGAAGAAGAATTTTGGTGTAACGGATGGAGAGAAGCATATGCTCCTGACTTTGTAAATGAATTAGCAGACAATACAAAAGAAGCAAGAAAAATACTGCCCAAAGAGCCGAGAAAAAAGTCGTGTACCTCTTTGCATTATTATTTAAAAAAGGAACCTGTTATTTCTCAATTTTATGGACTTGACGGAGAACTGTGTATGGAGAAATTCTTCATTGAAACGGGTGATATGATTGTAGGTATCTGCTATATAACTGATAACGGCAATATGTATAGTCTTTCTATTGAAATCCGAAATGAAGATGGACTTCCTTATGAATATATTGTTTGTTATATGGATATGAACAATAAGTATAGGTATGACCGGGGTTCATCATATCTGATAAGGGTTTCAACATACAAATACGATGATCAGAATCATATAATTTCTGCATCTTATATTGAGGGATTACCGGTTAGTGTAAGTTCGGACAATGTTTTGGCAAGTACAGCTCCTGAATGCCTGGAAGATTACATATTTCTTTATGAAAACGGAACAGTTGCTAATTTCACAAGAGTCAACTATACAGCTGATTATGAAAAGAAAACCGAAAATACATGGAAATTTAATAAATGGATTTTGAAAAGATATAAAGACGATGGAATAAAATATTTTGGATAAGTATTCATCAAGACCACAAATCAATAAATTATGATTTGTCGAACTGAATATAAAACAAAATCCAGAGAAGACTGCTTTCTTCTCTGGATTTACTTCTTTATGGCTACCGCCCATTACCTGTGGCGTTTTTTAGTCATTTAAATACTATCTGTTCTACAATACCGAACCATTCACGTACCCAGTAAGTAGGCAGTAAATATGATGGTGTATTTGCAGAAACAGCGTTTACATCAAGTCCTGCATCTTTTGCAATAAGCGAGGCTCTGAACTGGTGAAATGAATCGGTTATGATAACAACTTCATTGCCAAGCGAGTTTTCTTCAAGGATCTTTTTTGAAAAATTAATGTTCTGATAAGTATCTTCCGATTTGTCCTCAGAAAATATTCGTTCTTTATCGATGCCTCTGTCTACAAGATATTTCCTCATGCACTCAGCTTCTGAAATATCTTCTCCGTCACCTTGTCCGCCCGAAACGATTATAACAGCGTCTTCAAATTCTGTAAGATATTCATACGCAGCATCAAGCCTTCTTCCGAGCATAAGACTTGGGTAAGAACCGTTTACCTTACAGCCGAGAAGAATTGCAGGCCGTGAATTTTCAGGCTTGTCTGCAATTGCACCTATCATAAAACCTGACATTATAATTGCTATTATAAATCCTGTTATCAGAAATCCGACAAATAAAAAGACGACCGCTTTCCCGAATTTGTTTGTGCAGATTTGTGTTATGAGCTTGCAGACGGGTTTGTTCAGTACAAAATAAATCAGCAATACTGATGCAATAAAAATGCCAAATACATTTCCTATATTAGTTATTCCAAGCTTTATCGGCATAAAAAAGAACCATAAAACAAATACGCAAACAATAGCACAGGCTAATTTTATGACCGGACTGCTAATGTAAAACATCATAGATTTGTTTTTATCGCTCTTGCCAGTTGATCCGGACATGATGTTCCCTTTCCGTTACAGTTTATGTTTTCAAGTCTTTTGATTACTTCTTCTGCCGGCATTCCTTCGACAAGTTTTGATATACCCTGAAGATTTCCGTGACATCCGCCTGTAAATTTTACGTTTGAAATTATTCCGTTTTCAAGTTCAAAGCTTATGTTTCTTGAACATACGCCTCTTGGAGTGTAGTTTATAGTCATGATTTTTACCTCTTTTTCTTAAATATGTTACACACCGATCCTGTTTTTATTTCAGAGTCGGTGTGCGGATCGTCTTTATTTATTATGTATGTTTTCAGATGCTGTATTCAGTTACTCTTGCTACACCTGATTTTATTGCAGCGTCTGCAACTGCACGGGCTACAGCCTTAGGGATTTCTCTGTCAAAAGGATCAGGGAGAATGCTGTCAGCTGTAAGTTTTTCAGGAGAAACAGAATCGGCTATTGCATATGCTGCTGCAAGCTTCATTTCTTCGTTTATATCCTTCGCTCTTACTGCAAGCGCACCCTTAAAGATTCCCGGGAAAGCAACAACGTTGTTTATCTGGTTAGGGTAGTCGCTTCGTCCTGTACCTACGATAAATGCACCGGCATTTTTAGCGTTTTCAGGCATTATTTCAGGAGTAGGATTTGCCATTGCAAATATTATAGGTTTGTCTGCCATTGACTGTATCATTTCAGCTGTAACAAGATTTGGCTTTGAGACGCCTATAAATGCATCAGCATTTTTCATAGCGTCACTTAAAGAACCTCTTATTTTGTTTTTGTTTGTCAGCTTTGCGATTTCATAGTGAGAAGGATTTGCAAATTCGTCACCGTCGCATATGATACCTGCCAGATCAACCATGATTATGTTTCCTATACCAAGAGAAAGGAACTGTTTTGCGATAGCTATTCCGGCAGCACCGGCACCGTTTATAACAAGAGTCATATCACTGATATTTTTCTGTGCAACTTTTGAAGCATTTATCATAGCAGCACTTGCTACTACTGCTGTACCGTGCTGATCGTCATGAAATACAGGAATATCAAGCTTTTCTTTGAGCTGACGTTCTATTTCAAAGCATCTTGGAGCAGAAATATCTTCAAGATTTATACCACCGAAACTTTTTCCTATAAGTTCGATAGTTCTTACTATTTCATCAGTGTCCATCGAGTCAACGCAGAGCGGGAAAGCATCAACGTCTGCAAATTCCTTGAACAATGCGCATTTACCTTCCATAACAGGCATAGCAGCAAGAGGTCCGATATTTCCAAGCCCCAAAACAGCTGTTCCGTCTGTTATAACTGCAACAAGATTGTTTCTGCGTGTAAGCTGGTAGGAAAGGTCGGGATCTTTCTGTATCTCAAGACAAGGACGTGCAACGCCCGGTGTGTATGCATGAGAAAGTTCATCTCTGTTGTTGATAGATGTTCTTGATACAATTTCGATTTTTCCGTTCCATTCCTTATGTTTTAATAAGGCTGATTCCATAATGTCCATTTTTTTAAACCCTCTTTTTAAAATTTATACAGATGCTCTTTTATTTGAAAGCTTTATTATTCTGTCGAGATTTTCTTTTGTAGTGAGATTACTGCCGAGATACGTAGGCTGTGCGT
>JAZSPM010000196.1:0-4576 GCA_045537455.1 Candidatus Ornithomonoglobus sp.
ATATTTATTTTTGGAATATTCATAAAAACGGTTTCTGTCAATGTTCTTTTCTTTCACAATCTCTTCAATTTCAATTCTACTCCAATATCGTGCAGGCTTATTTTTTAAGTTTTTTCTCCATTCTTCCAACACAAACACCTCCTTTGTCAAAAAACGAATTGACTCCAAATTCTAAATTCCCGATTCGTTCGACCTATCATATTATACCACATTTTACAAAAATCTCCTATTAAATCATTATGAATGGAATTATTTTAAACTGATCTTTATTTGTCACTATACTTATTCAAAAGAATATAAAGACCTTCTAAAACGTTTAAACCATATTGAACTCCATGATCATCTACTAACATTCCTTCAGTTGTTAAATATAAATATCCCATTGAACTATCGTTATATCCAATCAGTACAATATTTTTGCCGAACACAACAGTTAAAGGATGAAATTGTGGGTCGTTGTTATCCGATGACATTTTTTTATAATATGGAAAATACGGTTTTCTTTTATCAGATATATATAATGAAAATTCGTTATTCAAAGGTAATGTTATATCACCAAATTCAGAAATTACTTTTCTTTGTGATTCAGACAAAAATATTCCGTCTTCTTCGCATTGAGTAACAAGTTCAGAAATATCAATATTTCGTTCAGAATACCAGCCAGCGTCACTAAGTATTTTTAACGTTTCTGCTGAAACAGGTTCATGATATTCACATTTCAACGTTAATAGATATTCAAGAAAATCTTCGGTATTATCAGCGATTTTTTCATGATTTTCATTAAAAAACAGGGAGTTTTCAGACATAAAAAAGCTTGTTTTTTTATGTGAAGTATTATACATATATGCTACTTCTGCAACGAATATATTTAAATCTTCCCAGATATGAATTCTGTCATAAAACATTTCAGGACGACCATAAGTTATTGTAACGGTTTTTATATCATTTTCTATAGTGCCTTTCATCTTTAAGTGTATATGACCATATTCTTTTAAAAATCCAGCAACATTTCCATTGCAGTCCCACTCAATTTCTTTGGCTTCCTTTAAAAACAGATTAAATTCGTAAGATGAAGCATCCCATTCTCCGTCAATAACTGATTCGCATATACTTCTTGCTCGTTCTAAAAAATAACTTCTATTCATTAATATTTTCCTTAATTAAATTTTCCCTCTCAATATGCGTTTCCAGATCTGCAAATCTTGTAGGAATTGGAATATGGCTTTCTTTCTCAACAAGTGACATTGTAATTTTTGTTGCAGTATCAAGAGAAATATTGTTGCCAATTGAAACAAATACAGGCTTTACATCGCTATGAGTACGCAAAACTCTGCCATATACTTGTTCATTTATGATAATATCCGTAAAACTTCCTGCTGTCTTTTCAGGTTCTATATAATCCGTTTTCTTATCTACCCTGAAATAAGTTTTTGCAACTCCTATTGTTGGTTTATTCAGATAAAATGAGGCGTGTGTTGCAATTCCCATATTTCGTGGATGTAGATAACCGTTACCGTCAAACATATAAAGATCTGGCTTGTTTTCCAGCAGTTCTGCTGTTTTCAGCACAAGCGGAAGTTCACGAAATGCCAGAAATCCAGGCATATACGGAACTTCAATTTTCCCGCTGTAATGCGTTTTTTCAATAATCTGATGTGTATTGTAATCAATAACTACTATACAGCAAACCGCAGTTTCTTCATCATTTTCATTTTTCCAATAGGCAAGATCAACACCTGCAATCAGTCTGATTTCGTTTATATCAAACTCGTCCTCGGATTTTATTCTGCTTCTGAATTCATTTTGCTGTTTTAAAAATTTTTCCTGCATTTCGTTTATTTCCATATTCTATAATACTCCCCTTTTTATGGATTTATAAGGATTATTATCACATTTCGCCTTTTCTTACAACATCACCATTCTCGTTGTATTCTATATATTTTTTGTGCATTCCATGGTCGGTTAATTCTGTGATTTCGCTGATTTTTCCATTTCTAAACCATTTGATAATTAATGTTTTATTGGATTCTTTTTCATAATTTCTATATTTAGAAACACATCCATTATCATAAAAATCTACGTTTACGCCTTCTTCATATCCATCTTTATAAAAACTATAACCTAATATATTACCATTCGGATACAATTCGTAAAGCAATCCTGTAAAAGGTGCTTTCTCTCCGTTTTCAGTAGTATAAAATAGTCTTTCGTAGTGATTAATTCCGTTTTCCCAATATGATTTAAACAGAAATTCGGATTCAACATACAAAATCCCATGCTCTTTCACATATTCTTTGGATAAAACTTCTGGTTTAAAATCAAGATTCATTACAATATCACCTGCTCCTGTAATGGTAAGACTTTTGGCTCATTTCTGTTTTTTCATTTATATTATAGCACATCTGCTTTTTTATTGCAAGATTTAATTGAAATTCCAAAGACTGCTTATAAATAAAATACCGCCTGTGAAGTGAACCACGGGCGGTTGTTAGTGATGTTTGGTTGTGTAAATCAAAATTTAGTGCATTTGTAATATTAGTTTGGAAACAAATTCATGAAGTGCATTCTGTTCCGATGCTGATAATGTGTCGGACAAATCAATTTCATGGTATCGGTCAATGTATCTATTTACCGTGCCAAAACAAAAATCAGGTAAATAGCCGACCGCATCAACAAGACTATGATAGAATTAAATGACTTGAACGACTTGTTTTTCCATACTGATATAATATTCCCAAACATCATCAAGTTCTCTGGCAATATTATTTGAATTGAGTTCCCGAAATCCACCATTTTTTACAAATGTCGTATATAAGCAATCCTTGAAGTGCTTAATCAATCCATAAAAACCTTCTTCTTTTAATTTCATGATGTCATTTCCCCCATAAATTCCGATTTGCCGACCTATTCGTTTTCCTTTATTATACTCCATTTCTCCCAAAATGTCAATTCATAATCTACTGTTAGCATCATCTTACATCATAATAAAATTCATCTGCTGCTTGTCTGTCCTTTCCTGTAAAAATACGTTTTGTTAACTTTCTGTTTTTTATCAGATACCAATCACCAAATTCATCAAATTTTCTGCTGGATGTCAATATATACGAGCGTTTAAGCGTGCCATATTTCTTTCCGTTGACGGCTCCAAGCTTTTTCAATTGTACTGCAAAGTCCATATCCTCAAGACTGACAAGAGATTCGTCAAATCCTCCTATTGCATCAAAATCCCGTTTATAGAGCCAGAACATTGCACCACTTAGATATCCACCGTTTTTCATCATTATCGGCAACAAATTTACTGCCACATACATTGATGAAAATGCAATTCCTACAGACATTCTATCAAATTTAGGATTTGTTCCCCCTCCGATATATTTGCCGCTTTCAAGCATTTCCTTTATTTCTCGCAATGAATATTTAGTCATCATACTGTCTGCATCTATAGTGACTATTAACTCGCCGCTTGCTGCTTTCACTCCTGCGTTACGGATAGCTGCTATACATTTGTCATCATTTATAATAACCTTTGCACCATAATGTTTTGCAATTGCAGTTGTTTTATCAGTACATCTGTTAGCAACTACGATTATTTCAACTTTGTCCGGTCTTACATATTTCGCAGCAATTACAATTGAACGCAGACATTTACCTATATATTTTTCCTCATTATGAGCTGGGATTATAACGCTGAAACTATATTCATTCATAACTTACACTCCTATTATGCTTTTATTTTATTCGTTTAATTATATTATACACCACCCTCATACAAAAGTCAATTAATTATACAAAAATTTTGATTTTTACTTCTGCAAAAAATTTTATTTTTACTATACTAATAAATGCAAATAACCGCCTGTGGAGTGAACCACAGGCGGTTGTTAGTAATATTCGGTTGTATAAATTTAGAATTTTTGACTTTAGAGATGCCCTTTAATCAATAGGATACCTTTTTTTCAGATATTCCACCAGCATTTCGGGAATATACTGATAGTGATGTGATTCGTATAATTTATGTGTAAGGTCTACGCCGTGGGCTTCAAAGCGTTCTTTCAGCTTTGCAACGCCTTCGAGGGTTGTATCATCTCCCTCACGGTAATAATGTTCGTAATCGGGATCTTCCAATGAGCCTGCACAGAGGAATATTGTCTTATCCAGCGTTTCATTTCGGTCAAAATAACCGTAATCATTCAGTACATCGTCATTAGTCATATTATTATCCAGATTATAATGATACAGTCCCCAGAGCGCAGGGCTGCCGATGATGTAATGACCGAAAGGCTGATTTTCATATTTATCCGAATTGAAAACCGCATTATGTGTGAACACACCGCCGTCCGAATGACCGTACAGCGTAGAATTTGCACAGTCGATATTGTAATTTTCGGTCAGATACGGCATAAGGTTGTCGGTGATAAAGTCGAGCAGCTTGTCACGTTCGATTACAAGGTCATTATAGCGTATCCATTGGTCAGGGTCGGTGACATTGTAGCAATAATAAAGGCTGACAAGTATCACAGGTGCAGCTTCGCCGTTTTCCATGCATTTTCTCAGTTCAGGACAGTTGCCGAATCGC
>JAZSPM010000044.1:0-5961 GCA_045537455.1 Candidatus Ornithomonoglobus sp.
AAACTCATTCGAAAGAATCTTGCATAGAAGATGCTATTCTTACTAAACACGATAATATGAACCTTGATACAATGACAGAAAATAAACAGCTGATAATTCATATAAAAGAGATAATTTCAAATTTAGACGAAAGAAGCCAAAGTGTTGTGATGTATCGTCTATTTGATGAACTGCCGTATAAGGAAATAGGAAAGTTGACTGGTATCAGAGAAACAACAGCCAAGGTTATATATTCAAGGGCGAAAATTAAAATTAAACAACAGTTAAAGGAGATTTATGGTTATGAAATATAAATGTGATATGATACAGGATTTGATGCCTCTTTGTCTGGATAATGCAGCTTCCGAATCAAGTGAAAAAACAGTTATAGAACATCTTTCGGAATGTAAAAATTGTTCAGAATATTATAAATCACTCAGCAAGGAATTAATTCCAATAGAAGAACATAAAGATGAAAAATATATTCATTTAGCAGCTAAAATACGAAAAAGAAAATTTGTAACCACCACTTTAATTGGACTATTCGTCGGATTATTCTGTTTTATTTGCCTGAATTATGCAAACGGTTACCGTTTAAATTCCAAGTCTGCCGCTGATTTAAGCGGACGATTAAATGAAACATCTGAAATCATCACCTGCTATAAATGGAAAGATAATTATCATTTCTATATTTATGATAGTTACAGCTGTTTTGATGTTGTATCAGTTGAAAAAACATTATTGGGCTGGAAAAGTCACGACAACTGGTTAAACTGGCCTAAATGGAGTATGTATGACAAAAATATCGGTATTGAAACAACCGGTGAATTATATGCTTACTATTATGATGAAGGTGTACAATTGTTCCCGATTATTGCTTATGATGAAAACATAAAAACAGTTGAAGTAACTTGTTTCGGTCAAAAACAAACAAAGGAAGTCCATACAGGAGAACTGCTGCTCTTTACTTTCGATGCAATCCCTGAAGAAACTAATGAAATAAATGCTACCGCTTATGATGAAAATGGAAACAGCATCTATTATTACAACAATACCCAAGAATTTCCACTTTGGATTTCTTCTCAATCCCTGTTTTAAAATACAGAACTTTTAAACATAAATGCGACAACTCACAGAAACCGACTCTGTGAGATGTCGCATTTGACTTTTCTTTGTGAATCTATAAAGGGCATCTCTAAAAACCCTTTTTGAGAAAAAGCAGCTATGCACGTCATCTACTGCGTCAACCTCCCTTGGAGTGCGTCAGCACGCCTTCCGAAGGTTTCCTTGTAGCTGCCATACCTATCTGCTTTTTCTTTAATCAAACGAGTTTTTAGAAATGCCCTAAATTCTAAAGCTTATGCTTATCAACAATAAAATTCCTTATACCACTCCGCAAAGGCACGTAATCCCTCACGGATAGTAATTTTCGGTGTGAAACCGTAGTCACGTTCAAGGGCTTCGGAATCAGCATAAGTTACAGGCACATCTCCCTGCTGCATACCAACAAGTTCTCTGTGTCCCTCAAAATCATAATCTTCTGGCAGAACACCTGCTCTTACAAGTTCTTCCTGCAATGTGCTGATGTAATCAAGAAGATTTTCAGGAGTACCGCCACCGATATTGTATACAGCGTAAGGCGGCAGAGGAAGTCCGTCCTCACCGTTTGCTTTTTCGGGAGCTCCCTGCATTACCCTAAACACGCCCTCAACTATATCATCAACGTAAGTAAAATCACGCTTGCAGTTGCCGTAGTTAAATATCTTTATTGTACCGTCATTTGCAAGGGTATTTGTTGCGGAAAAATAGAACATATCAGGTCTGCCAGCTGGACCGTATACTGTGAAAAAACGCAGTCCTGTGGAGGGGATATTGTAAAGCTTTGAATAGCTGTGTGCCAATAATTCATTGGATTTCTTTGTAGCCGCATAGAGAGAAACAGGATTATCTACCTTATCCTCTGTGCTGAAAGGAACTTTCTTATTTCCGCCGTATACGCTTGATGAGCTTGCATATACAAGATGCTCAACAGGATTATTACGGCAGGCTTCAAGGATATTGTAAAATCCGATGATATTTGATTCTATATATACATCAGGATGGTCAATGCTGTAACGCACTCCTGCCTGTGCCACAAGATTTACTACTACATCAAATTTATATTCAGCAAAAAGCTTGTCTATAAGCGGCTTATCTGCAATTGAACCCTTGACAAAAACGTGCTTTACAGCTGCATTTTCAGCTGCCTTTTCAATGAGTTCAAGGCGATATTCTTTAAGCTTCGGGTCATAATAATCATTCATATTGTCAAGTGAAACAATTGTACCCGATGTCATTTCCTTTAAAAGTCGGAATACCAGATTCGCACCGATAAATCCGGGCGAACCTGTTACAAGTATATTTTTACCATTGAGATCAATTTTTGTTTTACTCATTTCTTAATCCCTCCTGAACAGGTCACGAGTGTAAACCTTTTCTGAAACATCATCAAGACTGCTGTCGTAGCGGTTTGCAACGATACAGCCGCACATTTTCTTAAACTTCTTTAAGTTATTTACTACAAGACTTCCGAAGAATGTACTGCCATTTTCGAGAGTAGGCTCGTAGATTACAACTGTTGCACCCTTAGCCTTGATACGTTTCATTACGCCCTGAATAGAGGACTGACGGAAATTGTCGGAGTTGGATTTCATTGTAAGACGGAATACACCAACAGTAATTTCTTTTTGCTCCTGTTCACGACTTGCGGAGTAAGACTCGCTGTTGCTGTATGTACCTGCAATTTCAAGAATACGGTCAGCAATGAAATCCTTACGTGTACGGTTGGATTCAACAATAGCAGACATCATATTCTGTGGAACATTCTGATAGTTTGCAAGAAGCTGCTTTGTATCCTTTGGCAGACAGTATCCGCCGTAACCAAAGCTTGGATTGTTGTAGTAGTCGCCAACACGTGGGTCAAGACACACACCCTTGATAATATTTGCAGTATCAAGATTTTTTACTTCTGCATAGGTGTCAAGCTCATTGAAATAGCTTACACGAAGTGCAAGATATGTATTTACGAAAAGCTTTGTTGCTTCTGCCTCTGTAGTTGCCATAAAGAGCATAGGAATATCTGTCTTAACCGCACCTTGTCTGAGAAGTGCAGCGAATACCTCAGCCTGCTCCATATTATTTTCATCAGAGCCAACGATAATACGGCTGGGATAGAGATTATCATAAAGAGCCTTGCTCTCACGGAGAAATTCTGGGCTGAAAATAATATTGTCCATACCAAGCTTTTCACGAACCTGCATTGTATATCCAACAGGAATTGTGGACTTGATAACAATTGTAGGTTTGTTTTCTCTGCTCTCTGTAACAGATTTAATGAGTGACAATACACTTTCAACAGCGGAACAATCAAAGAAATTTGTCTTTGGGTCATAGTTTGTAGGAGCAGCTACAATAATAAAATCAGCGTCCTTATATGCGGATTCAGCATCTGTAGTTGCTACAAATGAGAGATTTCTCTCCTCGTGTTCAGCAAGATATTTTTCAATATAATCATCCTGTATAGGTGAAGTCCAGTTGTTAAGCTTTTCAACCTTTTCAGGGACAATATCAACTGCTGTTACATCGTTATGCTGTGAAAGAAGTACTGCGAGGGATAAGCCGACATAGCCTGTACCTGCTACTGCAATTTTCTTACGCCCAACTGCTTCAACAGCAATTTTGTCATCTTCAAATAAATCTGCATAGTTAAAATCAAGAACTTCTGACAGTGCAAGAAGCTGGTCAACAGAGGGTGTATAGTCCTCTGCTTCAAGTCTTGATAAAATTGAACGGTTTATGCCTGTACTTTCAGAAAGAGCTGTCTGGGAAATACCAAGTGCCTTTCTTTTGCCTGCTACTATTTCAGCAAGCTTATTCAATGCTAAATGTTTCATAATTTCCTCCTATTTTAATATCGTCGCTATCAGCAACAATAAAACTTCATTTGCCATATATTAATTATAGCAAATGAAGCTTATAATGTCAATAGGTTTGGTGTAAATAAATGCATAAATATTTCAAATCAACAGATATTCAATAAAATTATGTTGCTGATAGTAACAACAACTCATTAGTGTTCCGCCATACAGCTGATAATTCCCTCTGAATACGTATTTATTTACTTTTCTTTAAAAATTTTATTTCATCCGCTTGGTTATCATTAAAAGTGATAGAAACTTCAAGATTATAGGTAACATAGTCTACATTTGATATCCAATCACCAACTGATTTGTTATACGGCTCTCCAAGTCGATCAATCATGGTGTCAATATCAACATCACAGGATGCACCGTCAATTTTCAAATTTGCAAGTTGTTCATCCTCAACAATCAGCACGACCACTTCTTTGTCGTTGTTTTGCTCTGATTTTTCTCCGTCTATCCCGACAGATGCTTCTTTATTTCCTTGATATAACAAATCATAAAAAGTATAATCTGCTTCGTCGAAATAGAAACCATTACAAAGTGTAAAATCTTCACTAAAGTCCTTGAACTTACACGGAAAAGATATTGGCACTTCGTGAAATGTCATATGATTGAACCAATCAGGTATGCCTGTATCAACAGATGAAGAAATGTATGTTTCTCCATCTGTTGATGATGATGGTGAGTTATCTACAGTAGATTCATCCTTTCCGCACCCACAAACGCCGCTCGCCAGCATCACAGAGCAAAGAAACAGACTAAGTATTTTTCTTTTCATTTAATCTCCCCTTAAATAAATCGTATTATCAATTAGTATTATACTACTACAATACAACTTTAATCTGTTATCTTATTATACCAAATTATACCAAATATTGACACAAAAATCAATACATTTTTAAGGGCATCTCTAAAAACTCGTTTGGTTAAAGGAAAAACAGATATGTATGGTAGCTGAAAGGAAAACTTCCGAAGGCGTGCTGCCGCACTCCAAGGGAGTTTGACGAAGCAGATGCCGTACATAGCTGCTTTTCCTCAAAAGGGGTTTTTAGAGATGTCCTTAATATTATTTTTTTCATACAGCTATCACTATTATTCAGTTTATTCCTCAGTTTCATAACCTAATCTCCACCAATCATCCCCTGTAACTTCTGAAATATGTTCCATGAATCTGCCAATACCCTTTTTGTTATCAGCAAACATCTTACCGTCAACAAAGCTTACGGAGTTCATTACAACATGTACGTGAAACCAAGATTTTGCATATCCTGATTTTGTAAGCCGTAATTCCTGATGAATTGCATATAATATCTGATATCTTGACTTGTAGTATGCAGCTATTTTACGTGCATATTTCTTTACTGTTGCAAGTTCAACCACTTCATTATTAAAGCATACAACAAAATGAACAAGCTGATTACCGCTTGTTTTGCCGTAGTATTTCTTTACTTTTCTCATCTGCTTATACGCTCTTTCAGGACAAATATTAATTCCACTATAACAACAAGCGTCAGCATTTTCTGTAATATAGTTAACTGCATTTCTAAGGTATTCCTTACCGGCATTTTGCTTTACTATCAATTTAAGAAATCCCATAACTCATCAGCTTCCTTTCTTATTATATCAACTACTGTTTCGTTTTCACAATGTAAAGTACACAGCTCTATAATATTTTCAAGTCTGCATAATATTTCCGGTGTTATACAGTTTTCATTATGCAACGCACAATCAATCATAAACTGGCTGAAATTCATATTCTTCTCCTTAGCTTTACGTTCAATGATTTTCTCCATATCAGCAGATAACTTTAACGATTTTGATTTTAACTTCTTTTCATTTTCTGCTCTTTTAGACATAGTATTATCCCCTTTCACTCATCTATAGAGTATAATATAATACTCTATAATCATTACATTTACATTATAATTATTCTTATATTGACATATCTTTCTGCAGGTATAAGGTTTTCGTATTACCTTATACCTCGTAAAAAAGAGATCCGACATTGCCGAATCTCTCA
>JAZSPM010000217.1:0-41281 GCA_045537455.1 Candidatus Ornithomonoglobus sp.
GAATGATAAGAGCTTTTATGTATTGAGAACTAAATTTTTTCGGACGAGGTATGTCGCCAAAGGCGGTGCCGAAGTACGCAAATTTAGTGAACAATATATAATTGCTCTTAGAATGAACGTGAATACTACACTAAAGAGCAGGGGTTTTAGGGGACGGTAACTGAGTCCCCTGTTAAACAGTTCTCTGTCTTAATGCCTCATACATCAACACACCTGCGGCAACAGATGCATTAAGTGAATTTATATTTCCGTTCATCGGAATGCTGACAATAAAATCACATTTTTCTTTAACAAGCCTTCCAATGCCTTCGCCTTCGCTTCCGATGACAATACCTAACGCTCCAGTTAAGTCGGTTTTGTACATTTCCTGGCCGTCCATATCTGCTGCGGCAATCCACAAGCCCTCTTTTTTTAGTTCTTCAATCGTTGAGGCTATGTTCGTAACCTTTGCTATAGGTGTGTATTCAGCGGCACCTGCGGCTGTTTTTACAGCGGTACTGTTAAGCCCTACGCTATTTCGCTTGGGGATAATTACTCCGTGAGCACCCACACAGTTGGCTGTTCGTAAAATTGCACCTAAGTTATGAGGATCAGTTATTCTGTCGCATATAATTACAAACGGAACTTCGCCTTTGTCACGTGCTAAATTTAAAATATCCTTTACGGTTTTGTACTCATACGGGCTTACATATGCAATTATGCCCTGATGATTTTCACCCTCGGCAACTGCTTCGAGCTTACCGTGATCGACCTCCTGAATGATAATTCCTGCATCACGTGCTTTTTTTATAATCTGAACTATTGAGCCTTCAAGCTTTCCTTTTTTTACGAGAATTTTGTCAATGGAGCGTCCGCTCTTGACGGCTTCAAGTACAGGATTTCTTCCGATTATTTTGTCCTCCATATAATTTCCTCTCAAATCAAATATATTAATAAAAAACCACAGGGGATAACAGAAACACTGCCGCGCCCTTGTGGTTTTCAGCAAATTACTTTAATAGGAATTTGTCATGTATAGCAACAACTGCTCTTTCAGCGTCATTTCTGTCAACAAGAACAGAAACCTTTATCTCGGAGGTGGCAATCATATTTATATTTATATGAGCGTCCGAAAGTGCTTCAAACATCTTTGCAGCAACACCCGGATTGCTGACCATACCGGCACCAACGATTGATACCTTTGAAACATCCTTTGTAGCTTTGATTTCAGTAGCCTTGATTGTGTTGTTGTTTTCTTCAAGTAACTTGATTACAGCATCCAAATCACCCTCAGCAACAGTAAAGGCTATATCCTTGCTTACTCCGTTACCTATTGACTGAAGTATCAAATCCACACTGATACCATGCTTTGCAATCATCTGGAATACCTGGAAAGCCTTACCCGGGGCATTCTCTACTCCGCAAAGAGCAACTCTTGCACAGTCATTATCTCTTGTTACACCTCTTACAAGCATCTTTTCCACTTGTTCTACCTCCTTAACATAAGTTCCTTCATTTTTATTCAGGCTTGATCTTACTGACATTTTTACATTGTATTTTTTTGCCATTTCAACACTTCTGTTGTGAAGAACGTTTGCACCAAGTGATGCAAGCTCCAGCATTTCATCATATGAAATATCATCTAATTTATACGCATTTTTTACAAATCTTGGGTCGGCTGTGTATACACCGTCAACGTCTGTGTATATTTCGCAAAGGTCTGCGTGTAATGCTGCTGCGATAGCAACTGCTGATGTATCAGAGCCGCCTCTGCCAAGCGTTGTTATATCATCGTATTTGTTTAAGCCCTGGAAGCCCGCAACAATAACGATACGCTTTCTGTCAAGCTCTAATTTTAAACGTTCAGTGTCGATTGTGTTTATTCTTGCATTACTGTAGTTTGCGTCTGTTTTAAAGCCAGCCTGCCAGCCTGTTAAGGAAACAACAGGGAAGCCAAGCTTTTCTATAGCCATTGCAAGCAATGCAATCGAAATCTGCTCTCCTGAAGAAAGAAGCATATCCATTTCTCGCTTTGATGGCTTTTCGTTAATTTCTTTTGCCTTATCTATCAGGTCATCAGTAGTGTCGCCCTGAGCTGATACAACTACAACAACGGAATTACCTTCCTGATATGTTTCAGTTATACGTCTTGCAACATTCATAACTCGTTCAGCGTCTCTTACTGACGAACCACCGAATTTTTGAACTATAAGTCCCATTTGAATCATCCTTTCAAAATATTATAATATATGAACTGTAATAACAGTTTATTATCAAATCTCCGATAAAACTGCGCCGACATTATCAATGTCGAGTATTTTGCACGTCCATCGGTGTGAATTTTGTTTAAAAAAGCTTTGCATTTCTGTTTTGAATTCCTCGTAATTCCCGTCAAGGAATGATAAGATTGTAGGACCTGAACCGCTCAAATACGTTCCGCATGAACCGGCGGAATAGGTTTTATTGAATATTTCATCAAGTCCGTCAATATATTCACGGCGGTATTGCTGATGAAGCCTGTCCTCAACACCGAGTCTTAGCTGAGAAGTATCACCCGAAATAAGCGCCGCCTGTAAAATAGAGGCACGGGAGATATTGAATACAGCATCCTCAAACGGAACTGAGGAGGGAAGAACTTCACGTGATTTTCTTGTAGCAACGAAATAATCAGGAATCATCACCGCAAATTTTATACTCGGATTAATTTTTGTGCTGTGAATTATTGTGCGTGTGTCAGTCATGAGCGATACGCAAAAGCCGCCGTAAAGTGCAGGTCCTACGTTATCGGGGTGACCTTCCATTTGTGCTGCAAGCTCTATGATTCTGCTGTAAGGGAGAGTTCTGCCTGAGAGTGCATTTGCTCCGAGCATTCCGCCTATGATGCAGGCACTACTGCTTCCAAGTCCACGTGTCATAGGAATATCACTGTTCTGTGAAATTCTGAGTCCCTTAGGACGGTATCCGACTTCTTTAAATACAACCTGCATTGCACGGTAAATCAAATTACGCTCATCAAGCGGAACGTAGTCGGATTTATTAAGAATATTTATTTGTAATCCGTGAGAAATTTCTTCAATACTGATTCTGTTATAAAGATTCAGTGCTATACCTAAGGTGTCAAAGCCTGCGCCCATGTTTGCACTTGTCGCAGGAATTTTTATTTTTATCATCAGTCAAGTACCTTAATTGAAGCTGTCACTGCACTGAGTGATGCAAGCTTTTCTTCTATTGCAGAGCCGTTTAGCTTATCTGTAACGAATGCAGTTTCGTTTCCGATGCTTTCAAGGAATTTAACGTCACCGAATATGTTTTTAACGGTCTCTTTTGAATCGGGTGTTCTTACGAAATATGCAAATTCAACAGCATCCTTTGAAGCCATTATATCCTGTTCAGACTTGCTCCAACCGATTTTCTTTGCACGCTCTTTGTGACGTATGCAGTCAACAACATCTGCAACTACAGCTGATGCTGTAGGAAGCTTACCTGCACCTGCTCCGTAGAACATGAGGTTTCCTACACAGTTTCCTGTTACCATGATTGCATTGAATACGTCATTTACTCCTGAAAGAAGATTTGATGACGGAACAAGCATAGGGCTTACTGTTGAGTAGATTTTATTATTTTCAAGGAATGAGGCATAGCCTATAAGCTTAATAACACATCCGAGCTGTTCTGCATATTTTACATCGTCAAGTGTGATGTTTACGATACCTTCTGTTTCAATATCGTTATAATCAACTGCCTTACCTGATGCCAATGATGCAAGAATAGCAATTTTACGGCACGCATCGTGACCTTCAATATCAGCCGCAGGGTTCTTTTCGGCATAGCCTTTTGCCTGAGCATCAGCCAAAGCGCTTTCAAAAGCCTGACCGTTTGTAAACATCTGGTGTAAAATATAGTTTGTTGTACCGTTCAGGATACCGGCTATACGTGTAATTTTATTAGCAGTCAAATCCTGATGCAACGGACGTATTACAGGGATACCTCCACCTACACTTGCTTCGAACATATAGTTTACATTTTTGCTGTGAGCTAATTCCAAAAGCTCTGTTCCGTAGGTTGCGACAAGCTCCTTATTTGACGTAACAACACTCTTGCCGGCAAGGATGAGGCTCTTTGTGAATTCATATGCAGGATGAAGTCCGCCCATTGTTTCAGCAACAACGCTTACTTCACTGTCATTCAGAATATCATCAAAGTTCTTTGTAAAAAGCTCCTTGCGGGGATGGTCGCTGAAATCACGTATATCAAGAATATGCTTAATACTTACTTCTTCGCCGTAGGTGTTAAGACAAAGCTTTGAACTGTTGCGGTCGATAATATCATAAACACCGCTGCCGACAGTACCAAAACCGATAATTGCAACTTTAGCCATTCCATATTCCTCCAATCTGTAGATTAAATATATTATTATTATTCTAATATAATATCATAATATTTGTGCAAAGTCAATAATTGAAATGACTAAACTCGAAATTTGTTAGATATAGTTTTTGTACATTTTTACTGTTAATGCTAAAAATAAAACGAAAAAACCACTTTGATAAGCGGTTTTTCGTAAATCATATACTATTTTTCGATATTATGCTCTTTTATATAATTAAGCACGCCGACGTATTTATTTTCATAAACAATATAATGCTCAAGAAGCCTTGAACCGACAAACAGCAGGGAATCACGGAGGAGCTCCGTGGTTGCGATATCCTGCTTTGACGGAGCAAGCATTCCACCGGGATGATTATGGGCAAGGATTACGTATTCGGCGTTGTTTTTGAGTGCCGTAGTAAATATTGCCTTAGCATC
The DNA here is from genome assembly GCA_045537455.1 of Candidatus Ornithomonoglobus sp. GTDB lineage: Bacteria > Bacillota > Clostridia > UBA1381 > UBA1381 > Ornithomonoglobus_A. Next base: position 4,786 of record JAZSPM010000217.1, read on the forward strand.
AATTTCAATATGGTCAAAATCACCCTCGAACATAAGGCGTTTTTGAAGTATACGCATTGATGAGTCAAGATATATTGCGTACAGATTCTCTCTTTTTTTACCTACAAACAGACTGTGTAAAAGCTTTGGCAAGGTTGAGTCTGTAACACGCATACTGCTTGTATTGTGGAAGTTGATATATTTAAAAACCTCTCCCATAAATCTTAGCATAAATGATGCTCTATCACCTATATTATCAACTGCCTGCAATGATGCATCAGAGGCAGACATTATATTTTCAAGTGAACCGAATTCATTCAGTAATGCGTGTGCAATATCGTTAGTATTTCTTCGGGTAAAACAGTTGTATAAAAGAACCTCAAGAATTTCATGCTCAGACCAACCTTCAAGACCTGTTGCTTCAAAACGGTTTTTCATACGCTGTCTGTGGTGTTTATGAGGATTTTTCTCTGTATTGCCGCTCAATTCAAATTACTCCTTTGGATTTATTACATACTTTCAACAGTATCAATACCAAGCAGATACAGTGCAGACTTGATAACAGTACATACTGCATCAACGATAGCAAGTCTTGCTTTTTGTGTTTCTGTGTCCACGCCTTCCTTCATGATTGGGTGAGTGTTGTAGAATTTATTGAAAGCTTTTGCAAGATTTGTAACGTAACGGTTTATATAAAACGGTTCATTTTTGTCTGCCGCATCCTTGACCGCATCGCCAAAGCTGTTTAAAAGCTTTATAAGCGAATATTCCTCGTCCGAAACTGCTTTTGACAAATCAGCTGATGAATAATCAATATCAGATGCACGTCTTAAAATGCTCTTTCCTCTTGCATAGCTGTATTGACAGTAAGGTGCCGATTCGCCTTCGAAGTCAAGCATTGTATCCCATGCAAAAATAATATCCTTTTCACGTGAGTTTTTAAGGAAAGTATATAATATTGCACCGATGCCAATTTTCTTTGCTTTTTCGTCAATATCTTCCATATCAGGATTATTTTCCTTTATGATAGCCTTTGTTTTTTCTATTGATTCATTCAATACTTCCTCAAGGAAAACAACGTCACCGTGACGTGTTGACATATTTTTGCCCGGAAGCTTTACAAGACCGAAGTTTACATGCTCACAGCCCTCACTCCAGTCCCAGCCAGCCTTTTTCATAACAGCAAAAATCTGCTTGAAATGAAGTGCCTGAGGAGTACCTACTACATAGATGTTTTTATCAAAATCATATGTTCTGTGACGGTAAAGAGCCGCCGCAATATCACGTGTTGCATATATTGTAGCACCGTCTGATTTAAGAATAATACAAGGCGGAGCATTTAATTCTGATAAATCAACAACCTGTGCACCGTCACTCTCGGTAAGAAGTCCCTTTTCGCGCAGGATTTCAACAACCTCGTCCATTTTGTCCGAGTAGAAGGCTTCGCCGTTATAGGAGTCAAATTTAACGCCTAACATATCATATACACGCTTGAATTCAACAAGACTTATGTCTCTGAAATATTTCCATAGAGATGTTGTTTCTTCATCGCCTTCCTCAAGCTTTTTGAAATATCCTCTTGCTTCGTCGTCAAGTGAAGGCTCTTTTTCGGCTTCTTCATGGAATTTAACATATATTTTAAGTAATTCGTTTATAGGGTCTTTTTCTATAACCTCTCTGTCGCCCCATCTTTTATAAGCACAAATAAGCTTTCCGAACTGAGTTCCCCAATCGCCCAAGTGATTTAAAGACTGAACATCATAGCCTAAATGCTTGTATATTCTTGCAAGAGAGTTACCTACAGCAGTCGAGAATAAGTGACCGATGTGGAATGGTTTTGCTATGTTAGGAGATGAATATTCAACAAGTGCCGTTTTACCATTGCCGAGGTTAGATTTACCCCAGTTTTCTCCTGCTGCTTTAATTTCTGCAATAATTTCTTTATTAAATGAAGCTCTGTCAAAGAAGAAGTTAAGATAACCGCCTGCCGCTTCAACTTTTTCAATAGCGTCGCCTTTCGGGAATTTTTCTGCAAGCTCCTGAGCGATCATAGGCGGAGCTTTTCTCATGACTTTTGCAAGAGGGAAGCAAGGGAATGCCAAATCTCCCATTTTCTCATCGGGAGGTGTTTCTATTGATTTTTCCACAACCTCACGCTCAAGCCCTGTAAGTGTCACAATACTGTCAGTAACATACTCTTTAAAATCCATTTATTACAATCCTTTCGTAAAATGCATTATATTAAATTATATAATATTTTTGGAAATATGTCAATAAAAAATGACAAGAAATAATAAATATTATTTATATCCAAGCCGGATGTAACAAAAAAATATATGACGGCATAACTTAATATCAAAGGAATATAGATTCCTGTAAAAAGAAAGGAGTATAAATTATGGAAAGAAATTGTGAAAGAAACGGCGAATGCCGTCAGGAATGCGGAACAAATTTCCGCGAAGCAGTATGCATACATACAGATAAAGTGTACGATAGCTGCCGAGAATAAGACTGTGCGAGATATATACTTTTATTTTTTACTTCAAGATATGTGTAATTATAATGTGAATATGAGTTGATATTCACCTCCCTCTTAGTGAGATTATATTGAATAATACCAATAGATTTCAAGTGTACACTCTGATTTTTTTTGCTCCGGTGTATGTTGATAATCTATTCGCTTTATAAGAAGCTTTAAAAGCCTGTTCTTTTCCGCTGCATCCAATTCATCATATTCCTCCAACAATTTTTTTAATATTGGCAGAGCTTCCTGAATTGGTGGAAGGATTTGAAGATTTGATAATTGCTTTTTTGTATCTTCTAATGATTCCTCAAGGTCATACATACGAGTTGATAAAACATTGTTACGTTCTAAGAATGTTGCTATGTCATATACCTGTTTTTCGAGCAACTCATGCAAATAAGCCCGTTGTTTTTGGAGTGATTGAATTTCTTTTTCAATGTCTTTGATAGTGGTTTTTAAAAGCTCTGCGGCATGGTTATCGTCAGTTTTTAATTTGACTTGATTGCCGGAGTGTTGTTTGCATTCTTCAAATACTGTACGCAGTGAATTGAGTATATATTTTTCAACATGCTCCATTCTTATACTTCTCATACAGCCGACAGAAGGGCATAGAAGGCGTATTCCTTTTTTACTACTATTTTGTCTTTGTATTGCAAAACCACATTTTTTACAGTAAATAAGCCCGGCAAAAGGATTTCGTAATTCGCCTGTATATGACGGTGGATGTGTTTTTCTTTTTATAATTTCCTGTGCTTTGTCAAAAAGCTCCTGTGAGATTATAGGCTGATGAAGTCCGTCTGAAACAATCCATTTTTCAGGTGGATTTAAAACTGTTCTATGCTTATCTGAAGGAGTTTTTTTGCGTATGTGATGTCCTTTATTCCAAACTACTTTGCCAATATAAGTAGGGTTTTTCAAATACCAGCTTATAGTTGTACGGCTGAAATGGTCATTTTTTCGAGGGGAATATCCCATTTTATTAAGCTTGTCTGCAATTACCTGACCGCCCATACCCTGGTTTACGTACATATCAAAAATCATGCGTACAACTTTTGCCTCTTCTTCGCAAATTTCAAGCGTTGGTCTTTTATCTAAATACACACGACGGTAGCCGTATGGCGGTTCGGCAATATGACCGCCTGATTCGATGGTTTTTTCTACTCCCTTACGGAGTCTGCGTTTGATTGATTTAAGCTCCTGACGTGCAATAAAGGACTGCATTTCGACAGATTGTTCATCAATCTCATTGCTGAGGTCATAAGTCTTGTTTGGGGTTATTATAAATACATTGTGTTCCTGGAATGTTTCAAGGATGATTCCACCGTCTTTTTGGGATGAACGCCCCAGACGGTCAATCTCCATGCACAGTACGCCTGAATATTTGTCCTCTTCGATGTCGTGCAGCAGGCGAAGCATTTCGGGACGGGTGAACAGCCCGTCACCTGAAACAACTTCTTTAAAAACCTTTACAATGTTAAGCTCAAGCTTTTGGGCGAACTTAAATAAGGTATCTTCATGACGTGCAAGTGTTTCATTTATGTTTTCGCTGTCAGGATCCATACGTGATTTACGAAGATATATTGCAACACTGTCTTTATAGCTTGAAAACATTATGTTCGCCTCCTTTGTGTAAAAATAAAAAGCCACGAGGTTTGGCACTTCCCTAAATAATGGGAGGATTACTGCCCGTTCCGTCCTCTATTTCGGCTATATTATCTTTGTATTTTGGCAATTAGTGCATCCTGCAAAGTTTGTGAAAAGTTAATGCCTGACAATTCAGCTTGAACATTTAGCCAGCTTGGAATTGATAGTGTCTTTTTCACTGCCCTATTATCTGTTTGTTTACGGTATAAGATTGTATCAACATCAACGAAGCTAATAAAACCGTTATTTGATTTTAAATCGTATGAAGGTTTTGGTATTGCTTCGTTTTTATCTTCAGCAATACACAGCCACATTGCAATAGCATCACGTGCCATTTCAATAGCTTCATTTAAAGTATCGCCGAAAGTGTGACAGCCTGACAAGTCAGGAACTGAAACCAAAAACTGTCCGTTTTCTTCGGTAAAAATTGCCGGATATACATATTTCATATAAACACCCTTCCAATAATCTTGTACATTCGGTTATTGGTTGCTATATGTAATAACACAATAGCAACCTCTAAAGTTTATTTATTTAAATTAAGCTGTGATTTTAATGCGTCTTGCAATACTGCTGAAAAGTTCACATTACATTCCAAAGCACGAGCATTTAACCACGCAGGAAGTGTTACAGTTCTGTTCACTGACTTGTTTTCCTGTGACATTCTAATTGCAGGCATAAAGACTTCAACAAATACAATACATTCATTTTCCTCCAGTTCTGCCTGAATAGCTTTTATTGATGATGGTTCAGGAATTTCATCATTATCGCATTCCATACCCCATAAATGTAAGCCCAAGGCTTCTTTTGCCATTGCAAGAGCTTCTGCTTCTGTTGCTCCGCTTGTGGCACAGCCAGGCAAATCGGGGAATGTCACTGCTATATCATAGCCCTCATCAAATGTTAATACAGCAGGATAGGTATAGTAATTATCTTTTTTCAACTTAAAAACCTCCTTTATATGAGTAAGTGGGGATTACGGAAATATAATTCCCGTTTGCTTTGCAATGCTTTTTAATGTTTTAGGCGGTATATCTTTGCAAGGATGTTTGATTGTTGTCTTACCCAGTTTTGTAGGGTGTTTATATTGATGATGACTACCCTCAGTAGCCACTAAATACCAGCCGTCAGCTTTAAGCATTGCGATTACTTCTCTTGAAGAATAACTTTTCATTAGTCTTCCTCCTTACATTTTATATTATAACACATATAAAAGTATTTGTCAAGAGGTTTCAAAAATGATTTAATCAGATATGTCAACTTTTTCTTTAAGATAGATATTCTTTGTATTCTGATATTTTGAACTCATGTCGAATTCCTCCATTTTTATCTTAATAACTTTAAAAACTCAGCTTCATTAATGATTTTAATATCCTGCCCTTGTGCTTGATATTCAAGAGCTTTTTTCATCTTGCCGGTTGGTGCTGTGCTATTTGTAACAAGGTAGTTTGTTTTCTTAGTTACACTATCGCCACACAATCCACCAACATTTTTTATTTTAAGATATGCTTCTGAACGTGAAATAGTATTCAAAGCTCCTGTAATAACGATTGTTTTGTTGAATAGTATATGATTTTCATCAAACTCAGAGCAAGTTGCCTGTACATCTTTTTGACGCAGATAAGTTGTTTGAGATTTTTTTGTAGTATCAAATGGGATTTCAATACCAAGCATTTCATAAATTTTAGTTTCCGTAATAACTTCAATGTTATATTTGTCTATAAGCTCTTTAACATATTCATGCCGCATACAGCTTTTGTATTTTGTATCTCTGACAATGAAGTGAGTAATCTTTTTAACCGGTATATCATTTAGAAACATAAATTCTTCTGTTAAATCTTCCATTTCCAAGAAACAGCAGTCTATTTCTTTAGCTTTGTTTTTATGTAATATGTTTTCAAAAAGTCCGGGAGAAGCATAGTAAGGCTTCTCTATCAAAGCAAAAAACATGCCTTTAAGACTACGTTCTTCTTTGTCTTTATTATAGCATATAGATTCACAAGTATTTAGATAATGATAGCCATTTTTATGAAGCAGTCTTGAATTGACAGAATATTCATCATATAAAGGTGCGATAGATATTAGTTTTTTATAACATTCTATGGTTGTACGACAGTCATCTAAGGCTCTATGAGCTGTATCAACTTTAATGCCAAGATATTGCGCTATGGTTGTAAGTTTGTGATTATCTATATCTTTTATTCTGCATTTTGCAAGATTCAGAGTGTCAACATAATCATTCTCAATAGCTTTGCCGGTAATGTGATAGACATAGTTATTAATTCGGTCAATATCAAAGATTACGTTATGTCCTAAAATTATATCATCACCAATAAATTCGACTACGTCGTTTATACGTTCATCAAAATAAGGTTTATTCTCCACCATGTCGTTTGTAATACCTGTCAAGTCAGATATGTTATACGGTATATCTTTTTTTGGTTTTGCCAAAAAAGAAAGTTCTTTAACAATTTCATTATTAACTACTTTTATTGCAGAAAATTCTATAATATCGTCTGTGTATTTTAAGCCGGTGGTTTCTATATCAATTACAGTATAATTATCAGGAAGAGTATTTAAACGCTCTCCCTTGGGTAATTGTATTTTTTCTTCTTTACGTGTTCTTTCTATATAAAATTTATAGGTTTCTTTATTATATCCAATATCAACACTTACCGCTTTATATTTGGATTTATCTTTTGATATATTAGGAGTGGGCAAACTATTAAAAATATGTATGAGGTACTGTGCTGTATCTTTGTCAACATCTAACGACAAAGCTCCATTTTCTGTAGCTATATAAAAACAGCGTTGATTGGAATTTACTTTTACACCTAAGTCTAATATGTTTTTGAATTCAACTTCTTGATAGTGCCTATTAAAAGGCAAAGAATGCCCTATAACAATTCTATCTGCTGAAATTATAAATATTTCACGTGTTTTCCCCATAACTTTTATTGATGGAAATATTTCTGAAATATCGTTATAAACTTTGGTATTTCCGATTGTTGCAAATAATATATTCTCATTAGAATGTAGTAAAGTTTTTACATCTTTAATAGTTCTACGGCTTTTTAAAATGAGTTCTTCATCAGCGGAGATAGACAAAGCCTTATCTAATTCCATTTTATTCACCTCGTGTATAATATTTTTTTGCAATAACACAATAGCAACCTAAGTGTTTAAATATTATGGGTTACATACCTTGCATGGCAGATAATTTTTACTTGCCTGCGTTCTGGTTGTTACTGTGCAATTTTTATTTTTTACGTGTATGCAATTTTCTGTGTGATATTTACTTCCTGTTGGAGTAATGTATACCATATCAGCAGAGTCTGTATTTAATTGATATGAAACAATCCCAATACCGGTTAAAGTGACTGACAGTATAACAGCAAATAATGCATACTTATACTTATACGGTTGATAATTCAATATTGTATAAGCAAAAAATTCTGCCTGCATCTCATGCAGTCTCTCATCGACAACGTTCTTATCAATATCCATATGTTTTAAAACGATATGACCAAGATCATGTGCCAATGAACATAATTTGTTTTCAGCCGAAATGGTTGAATCAATAAAGATATACTTTGCAGCGCTTTTTCTAAAAGTAAAAGCGTGAACTTTTGAGGCATAGTCTTGCAAATTATATTTTAATATAAATTCATTTGGTACTGCATTCGAATAGAATGTTATAATATATCCCATTCTTATGGCATAGTTTGACATAGCTTCAAAAGTTATTTGATTTTTTAATTCCTTTTTTATAAATAATTTAGCAACTCTTGATATTTTTTTCATTTTGTGTCTCCTTAATTTCTCAAATATAAGGTTGCTATTATGTTATTTACTTAAGTTATATCTTCAGACTCATCAATCAGACTAATAGAAATATTCTTTTCAGCAACAAGTCTGATTTCTGTATCAATGGATCTGTTTACTTCAGGATTGTCAGTACGTCCAAGGAGGTAATCAACGGAGCAGTCGAGGTAATCAGCTAACGTTTCAAGTTTTTCCGCCGATGGAAGACACTTACCTTTTTTCCAGTCGCTTAAATTACCTGTAGATATACCAGTCGAGTCAGAGACTTTCTTAGCATTTAAATTAAGTTGGTAAATACGAACAAATAAATTGTTAACATTTGCCATAATAAAACACTCCTTTTTGGTAGGTTTCAACAAATTCTCGAATATTCGAGAAAAACTATTGGCATTCTCGAATATTCGAGATATAATACAATCATACTTTACAAGGTTGGTGACAATGTCAATGAACACAGATAATGATTTAAAAGCTATTAAGCGAGAGATGAAGTTCAACTCAATAGTTAATTTAACTCTTTCTGTTGTATTCTTATTGACTTTATTCAGATTGAACCTCCAGGCTGTCAACATCTGGAACGATGGCGTTGAACTCGGCGAGAGTATTACAAAGCTCCTGGAGGAAATCAATTTTACCTTGCTCAGAATATTGGATTTGCTGCAAAGTATTTTGAATAGCGTCAAGCTTCTGATTCATTGATTGAGCTTGTTTATTGGAAGAATATTCATTCCATAATAAGCTTATAACTGATAATATAATAGATATAATATTGCAAAGCTTATCAGTATCTATTTTGCGTGATAATTCATTTTTCAATACGTATGAAGCCTGAACGCTGATTATTTTAGATGAGTTATCAATAGCTTGAAAAATGTTATTCCTATTATGCTCCGGAATTATAAAACTGTTGTTTTTTAAAGATGAGTTATTAAATTGTTTATGTATTTGTAACTGCCATTCTTTGAAAATATCGTTAAATTCCGTTGCAGAAACAGAAAAAATATTTTGCTGATGCGTAAGAGTATATCCTATGGTTTGTTCAATGGATTTTCTCAAATCTGCAATCTGAGTATTATTTGCCATTATGGTTACACCACCTTGTATTGAAAAAGTCCTTTATAGCCTGTGTTTTCACAGGTTTTTAAAAGGTGTTAGTCATTGCTAGGCAATAAGAAAAAAGGGAACAAAAATACATAACTAAGTTTGCCGACTTAATATTTTTACTCTTTTATATTATTGCTTAGTAATATTATAACAAAACAAGAGATATTTGTCAAGGGAACGGGAATACTGTTTTTTCGACAAAATCGGTAATGGGAAAGAGAGAAAATAAAAAGGACAGGCAACTGTGTTACCTATCCTTGAAAACTATCTAAATCTAAAATCAATACCGCTTTGCTTTAATATGGCATTTGCAGTATGACGTGATTTTATTCTTGTATCAACAGTCACATGACGATTTGTAATAGGACTGTACCAAATATCATGGTCACCCTTGCCACGTCTGAAGAAAGTACAATTATTTTGTTTTAATATTTCACGTACTTTTTTCTCATATTCAGCCATTATAAAGCAATCCTTTCCTGACGTTTAGATATAAATGTCAAATTGAGAGGAAGCTTTTCGGTATGATTTAATGATAACAGTTCCGGAGCTGTGATGCGTATGCGTTCAAGCAGAGCATCGAATGAGCCTGATTCCAAAACAAGACCAGGAATATCCTCACTTGTTGCGATCCAAACGGCAGCTTCGTTGTCCCAAATTAAATTTACAGTATAATCCATAATGGTGTACCTCCTTTAAGCATAATTAAGATGCTGTTGAGGGAGCGGAATTTCTTCACCGTCCTCGATTGCGATGTCAATCCACTCTTTTATTATAACTTCAGCATTGGCGATTGCTTCCTGACGTGTTTTGCCATCTGCCATACACCCAGGAAGCTCAGGAACTTCAGCAATGAAAGCTTGATCGTCTTTGCTCCAGTAAAGGATAATTTCGTAATTATACATGATTATCAACTCCTAACTTGTATTTCAATATGAGTTTACGGACTTGCTTAACCTGATAAGGTTTAGCTAATGCACCGTTTGGCTGAATATTAATTTTTTCAACAATGCCTTTTCCGGTGTATATGTAGTGGTCGCCCCTGATACGTTCGCGAAATCCAAGATATAACAGTAAGTGCTGTAAGTCTTTGAATTTTATATTTTTATCCTGCGTACCGCAGAGGACAGAATCAATAAGTTTATCTATTTGCCCCATGAGGAAGCTCCTTTATAGTATATTATTTATAATTGACTTTTGAGATTGGGTTTATACATTTACTTATAAGTATTATAACAAAACGAAATAGTTTTGTCAAGAAAGGTGGTGAAATTATGCAAATAATTCTTAGTCCGACAGAAAGATTTGCGTTAGCGCGTGAAATGCTTTTAATCATGACAAAAGCTGCTAAAGAAAATGCGGAAACTGACTCTGATCCAAACTCGGCTCTTTTTGCTGGTGTTTTCGCAGATATAGAAAGTACAGTAGGAAAAATGACACCAGCGACAGCTGAAAAAAGCAAGGACACGATAATGTCCTTGCTTAAGAGACAAGATTGAGGAGATAAGAGTTTAGAAACTCTATTATATTCTCAAAATTATCAGGAAGCTGCATAAGCGCTAAACGTAATTCCTCGGCTGATGGTAAGTAGTGTAGCAGTATCGCTAATAAAACTTCAAAAGTATATTTGCGAATGTCAAAAGAGCTTTCCGGAGTTTTTAAATCGACAGTTATGCTACTGCGTTCTGCTAATGCTACAAGCTTCTCGTATGTATCAATCGGCACGGGACGGTTTTCGTCTTTGAGCATATCCAATAAATCTGATATGTCCATACTTAAATCGTCCCAAGTAAAATTGGATAGCTCCTCGGCTGTGAAATCTTTTAAATCAGTCCAACGCATAATATCACCTCCTTACTCATTGACTTCAGGATTGTCAGTACGTCCAAGGAGGTAATCAACGGAGCAGTCGAGGTAGTCGGCGATTTTAGCAAGACTAAATGATGCCATGCCCTTTTTATCATTAATTTGACGTATGGCATTTACTCCTAATGAACATTCTAAAAGCATTTCTTCCATATTGACTTTCTTTGTTTTACACAGAGATTTTATACGGTCTTTTGTGGTTTGTGCAAGATACATTAATACAACCCCCCTTAGTTTGTACAATTATCACAAATCGACGAAAAATCGTTGAAAAGCATTGACACCAACGAAAAATCGTTGCATAATACAAACATGATATTGCTAAGCAATAAGAAAAAAAGGGAACAAAAATACATAACTAAGTTTGCCGACTTAATATTTTAACTCTTTTATATTATTGCTTAGTAATATTATAACAAACCAAGAGATATTTGTCAAGGGAACAGGAATACTGTTTTTTTGACAAAATCGGTAATGGGAATACAGGAAGTGAGGTGAGAAAGGTGGATGAAAACAATATTCAGAGGTTTGAGGAAAAAGACTTATTCAGCAGCGGAGGTAATAGACATAATAAATGATGTCGCATTTTCGATGAAATTCAACCTGTTGGATGATGACGGACAACAGAAAGTATTAGATACTATAAAAAATTTAAGTGAAAATCAGGCATACAGAAAAGAGGAATAAAAATGAAATTTTTAGAGATTGCAGGAGGACTAAAGAATGTTAGTTGAAATAAAAAATACTTCAGAGACATTAGCCAATTTTGAAAAAATATATAAGCTTACGAGAGAATTGCAAAATGCTGTTTTGGACCTACCACGAGTACTTGAATTAACAGTTACAGACAAAGAACCGTCATCAGAAGACGACGGCTCAGAGGGTTAACCTCTATTAAACTCTTCAACCAATATTTTGTTGATTTCTCTAAATGTGTGAAAAACTTGTGAAGACAGCTGTTCGACTAAATCTTTAGTTTCTTCATCGCAGTTACTGGAAGAAATTTCGGAGTTCATCTCTTTGTTAAAAAGCTGAGCAGCTTCTTCAAGTTTTTGAGACAATGTTTTCTCCACTTATATCACCTCGCTTTCTAAAGGTGATTGTAGCATAAGTTGAATTTCATGTCAAGAATTTATTGGGTGAAAGGAGGTGAGAAGGTGAAACTAAGAATAAGAGAATTACGAGAACAGGCACAGCTTACGCAGCAGGAACTGGCAAATAAAACTTTAATAAGTCAATCGTATCTTGCTCAGCTTGAAGCAGGGGTTAAAATACCCAATTTAGATACTGTAAAGCGAATAGCTGACGTTCTTGGAGTTACGGTAGATGAGCTTATAGTGGAGGGTGATTAAGATATGAACATTTATCAAGATGCCCGTGAAGAGCGTGGTCTGACTCAGGAACAGGCTGCAGAGCTTATCGGTATATCGGTTGAGAGTCTGCGAGCTTATGAGTGCGGAAAACGGCCGCCAAGTTCACCAACAGCAGTTATGATGTCAAATGTATATGACAATAAGGCTTTAAGGTATCAGCACCTTAAAAATACTGACCCGATAGCAAACGCTATCCTGCCGGATTTCATGGTAAAAAATTTTGCTGAAACGGTACTAAAGCTTATAAAAGAGCTTAATGAGGTTGAGGCTCTGATACCGACGCTGATTTCGATTGCTGCGGACGGAATAATAGACGAAAGCGAACGCCCTACATGGGAAAAGGTAAGAAAAGAATTTGACGATGTCGTGCAGGGATATTACTGCATGGTTATGTCAGATAGTATTTAAAAAGCATAGGACAAAACTGAATAAACATAAAGATTAAGTGAGGTGATGAATATGAAATTGTACGAGGGCTATACATTAGTTAAGCTTACAGAGGACACTATAGTTCAGGAAAAGAAAATGGGAGAGACGGGACTGATTCGAATGTATGGCAATCCAAATCCACCGCCGGAAGAACATGAAAAGGTTATGGAAGAAGCTGCAAACATTCTGATGAAAGGCTATCGGAGACGTTTGCTCAGAGAACAGCAGGAAGCATCGGGCGGAGCATAAGCTCTGCATGATAGGACAAGCATAAATATTTTTTCACAGGCTCACAAGAGCCGCCCTGAATCAGAAACTTTCTTGTTATGAAATATGTATAATCTCCTTTGTAAAAATGTATATTATGGGTTAGTGTTGTTAGTTGTGTTGGATGTTTAAAACAAGGGCGGTTCCTGTGGGTCTGTGAGAGGAAGAAAGGTAGGTGAAAGGAATGATAGAAGCAATGGCAGAAGCTTTCTATGTTGGGCTGTTTGTTGCCGGAATAGCGTTGTTTAATCAGCACGTGAATATAACACAGCATCAAGCTGTGCGGCGTACAGAGAGAAAGAAAGAGCTTGCCCGGCATGAATGGGACAGGCAATGGAGAAATGCAAATTAAAAAGGAGAGATTCAAATGTATGAGGTTGTAATAACGGACATGGAAACAGAGAAAACACAGGTATTCAAGTGTGATGTGGTTTTATGTTGCACTGCCAAAGATACGGGGTTATCTAGTACAATGATTGATGGAAAAATATACGGCCCTATAACATTAAAGCAAGCCAACAAGCTGTGGAAGAACTTTTACAAGAATCAAAAACAGCGATTAAAGGAAGCTTTAGAAAAGGAGTTGGACAGACTTTGGGATGAGCAAAAAAAAGAATAAAAAAATCAGCAGTTTAAAAAACCGCCGAAATTCTTGCCGTTTTGATAAACGACTATAATCAATAACCTACATAGATTATAGCATTAAATTTCCAAAATGTCAAGAGGTGATTTTATGAATAACGTAGTTTTAATCGGGCGTCTGACAGAGACGCCCGATGTCAGCATACTTTCGTCAAATAAGACGGTATTGAACTTTACGGTAGCTGTCCGACGTCGCTTTCATGCTGAGGGTGATGCGGATGCAGACTTTATACGCTGCACTGCGTGGGACAATAATGCGCTTTTTATTGAAAAGTACTTTCAAAAAGGCGACAGTATCGGGATTGTCGGAGAGCTTAGAAACAACAAATATACGGATGAACACGGTGAAACAAAATATGCTACATGCGTAAATGTAACCCAGGCGTGCTTCACAAGTTCATCATTAAAAAGATAGTGAAAGGAAGATGAGACAATAAATGGGAACTGGTATACCATGGTTTCCGTTTGATGTGCATTTAGACGACAAATTTGAACTAATCGAAGCAGAATTTGGCTTGAAAGGGTTTGCAGTAATCGTTAAGCTTCTCCAAAGGATATATGGAGGGCAAGGTTATTACTGTGAATGGACAAACGACGTGGCATTGCTGTTCAGTAAGAGTATAGGCGAGGGTAGCAATGTTGTGTCAGAAATATTGAGTGCTGCGATTAGGAGAGGTATATTTGACAAAAGCATTTATGATAAGTACGGTGTTCTGACATCGAAGGGGATTCAGAAGCGGTACTTTGAGGCAGTCAGCCGCCGTGTAAATGTTGAAGTCAAAAAAGAGTACCTCTTAGTTAAACTCGCCCAAAAATCCAAAAATGTAAACATTTTGAGTGGAAATGTCAACATTTTTAATGAAAATGCATACAGAAACGGACAGAGTAAAGAAGAGTATAGTAGAGAAGAGTATAGTAAAGATATTTGCTCTGAGCAAGGCTCAGACCCACCTGCAATGCTGCTTCCGCTGAATGATAAATCTGAATATCCAGTCAGCAAAAAATACGTTGATGAGATGTCAGAGCTGTATCAGAATGTAGATGTAATAGCCGAGCTGAAGAAGATGCGTGCATGGCTTATAAATAATCCAAGCAGAAAAAAAACAAAAAAAGGAATACAGAGGTTCATAAACAGCTGGCTTATGAGGGAGCAGGATAGATGTGTTGCCCAGAATCGTGGACAAGCCAGCCATTCAGGAACACCATTGTATTCCGAAGAGGACGGTGCTGATAATGACTGGAATAACTTTACCGTGGAACGATGAAGCAGAAAAGCGTATTTTAAATATTTTGCTTTCACCGTCTGCTGACAGCTTTGCTCTTATGGACAAGCTCAAGCTTGAAGAGCATATAACCGGCAAAGACTTTTACGGGAGCATGAACCGGAAAATCTTTGAGACGGTAGAAAAGCTTTGTGAAGATGGCAAAGAGGTTGATATTGTCACGATTGCAAATGCAATGAATTGTGCGACATCTGAAACGGCGATGACGGCACTAAAAAGCATTATTTCCCCTTTGACAGTTACAAGCTCTTTAACTTATTATGCCAAGATTCTTTCGGAATTATCTCAAAGACGTAATTACATAACTATGGCTCAGAGAGTCATTAATCTGGCATCTGACACTTCACAGGTGCTTGATACAATCAATACTGAGATTGAGAAAGCAACAACAGCAGATGATGAGCACTTGAAAATGAAATGTGCTAAGGATGAATTGGAGTCGGTGTACGGTGAAATTGTGGACAGATTCAGCAATCCTAAAAAGCTTGCAGGTATTCCAACGGAATGGGACAGCATAAATAAACGTACAGGCGGATTGGGAAAAGGTGAATTTATAATTATCGGTGGACGTCCGGGCATGGGTAAGAGTATCGCAGGGCAGAACATTGCTGAACATGTAGCATTTCATGAAAATAAAAAAGCTTTAGTATTCACTATGGAAATGCCTATGAGACAATACTGCAAAAGAATAGTTGCTTCAAGGTCAAGTATATCATACAGCAAATTCAAAAGCGGTGACGTTATTGACGATGATTTCTTGAAATTAGGCTTGACTATGGAAAAGCCGGGATTTGAAAATCTGATGATTACAGACACAACGCATATTAATATAGGCGAAATCAAGGCATTGTGCAGAGCTGAAAAAAGGCGATGCAAGGAAATCGGCGTGGTAGTAATAGACTATATCGGACTTATGCAGCTTCCTCAGAGGAATAAAAGCCGTTGGGAAGGAATATCGGAAATTTCAAGAGAATTGAAGCTTCTTGCAAAAGAGCTTGACTGCCCGATAGTGGCGTTATGTCAGTTAAACCGTGTACTTGAGCATGAAAAAGAAAAGCGTCCTGCATTGAGTGACCTACGTGATTCAGGAAGCCTGGAACAGGATGCTGACATGGTAATATTGCTGTACCGTGACGAGTATTATCATCCTGAAACAAAGGATAAGGGAATCATAGAAATGAATCTTGCAAAGGTTCGTGACGGTAAGCCCGGCGTTGTCAAATTGGCGTGGCAGCCTCATGTAATGCGGATAATGGAACAGAAAGAGCTTGCACGGTTAACCAAGCAGGCAGAAGAACTTAAGCGAAAAAAATACGGTGAACAAACAAATATGGAGGTGCAGAAATGAAACTAAAGAATTGCTTTGCATATACAGTAACAGCCAACGGCGAAAGCTGTACGGCATTAAAGAAAATGGAGTGCATGAAGAAAGGCAAGGTATGCCCGTTCTTCAGACTGAGAAGTGAGGTTCAAACGGAAAAGCAGGAACAGGAAGTTTAACAACAAAACAGCCCCGTTCCGTATGAGCTGCCGTAAAATATAGCATTAAAACATAAAAAAATAATTCACTAATTATATTTATACACATTATATACCATTGAAATTTTTGGGACATGGAGGTGGCAGCCATGCGTAAGACATAGAGAACTACAGAACCCATATACACGAATTTCGTAATACAAAAATCCAATCAATTTAAACAGTACGGCAGTTCCTACGGGACGGGGAAAGAAAGGAAGAACTATAATGATGAATAACTTAAAATATATTTTAGCAATATCGGGAATGTTAATGTTTTATATATTAACAGCGATAATTTTAGGAGTTTATGTTCTGACATGACAGAGGAAGATATAAAACAACTATGCGACTTATGTAAAGATTGGGGACTCGCAGAATGCGATAGATGTGATTTGTATAAAGGAGTGCAAGAGCTTGAATATAAAAGAGTGGCTGAATCAGGCACGTTGTACAGAAGAAATATTGAAAACGCTGGAGAATGAAAAAGAGTACACAAGAAATCTGATTTTTTCGGGTCAGAATGCGGATTATAAAATTTTGATTAAAAAATACTTTGAGTATGAGGAAAAAATCAATATCGAAATAGATAAGCTCATTGACATCAAAAAAGAGATTTTAAGCGTTATAGTTCAAGTTGAAGACATCCGCTCAAAACAGCTTTTGACCTTACGTTATCTTGAAAACAAAACATGGGACGACGTTTCGGAAATTATGAATTATGACCTCAGATGGATACATAGGAAGCTGCATCCGCAAGCACTAAGGGATGCGGAAAGAAAAAGAGGCAGTATGTAACTGCCTCTTGGGTGTTGTGATTGTAGAGCGTTGAGGTGATTGGTCGTCATAGCAACGCTCTATTTTAATTTGTTAATTGTTCAATAGCTTTCGCTAAAAATTGAGGATTACTCAAATTATATTCTTTTTTATATTCCTCAATCTTGTTATAAAGTTCAGGCTTTAAGCTTGCTCTAAAAACCCTATAATTTTTTTGATTATAGCGATTTTTAACAGCTGAACTTGTATAAGTTTTTCTTTTGCTTTCCATCTCTACCTCCATTTTTTTAAAATCATTCCAATGATTTTGGATATGCCAATGCAAATAAAGCAGATGGCACAAGCTTCTAATATGCTCATTTTTAGCTTGACAATGGTCTGAATTTATTATATAATATCGGTGAGGGGATTGCTCCCCTCATGTTACTCAATCATTTTGTCGATGATTAGAAGCAACAATCCGATTAAGAAATCCGCTAAGATGTTTCTGTAAAACTCTTTGTTAGTGGATTTCTTTTTTTGTTTAGCCACTGTCATTTCCTCCTTTCCTTAACTTATGTATATATTATAACATACTTTGCTAAGTATGTCAATACTTTTTTCAAAATTTCTTAAAAATTTTTGAATTTTTTTATTTTTGCATATACTATTGACAAAATATTTTTTTTGTAATACAATGTAATAAAGGGAGGAGATAAACATGACGATTTCTTTAAGGCTTAATGATAACGATACAATGATTATAAAAAAATATGCGGAGCTTAACAAGCTTACCGTGTCGGAGCTTATCAGGCAGACTGTTATGGAACGCATCGAGGACGAATATGATTTAGAAGCTTTTAACGAAGCTATGAAAGAATACAAAGAAACAGGAATAAGCTACTCGCTTGAAGAGGTTGAAAAGGAACTCGGAATATGATATATAAAGTACGGTTTACTGAAAAAGCAAAAAAGGATTTAAAAAAATTAGACCGCAGTACAGCAGTGCTGATTTTAAACTGGGTGCGGAAAAATCTTGAGGGCTGCGAAAACCCGCGTCAGCACGGAAAAGCACTGACCGCAAACAGAAGTGGACAATGGCGTTATCGTGTAGGAGATTACAGATTACTTGCAGAAATACAGGATAATACAATAACAATATTAATTCTTAATATAGGACACAGACGAGATATTTATAATTAAAAAGCACGTCCTTTTTGAACGTGCATACTTGACAAATCATATTATTTATGATAGAATGTAGGCAAGAGAGATAACCAAACGGTTATTTCGCAATTTGATAAATGAACTTAGTCGCTTATCATTCGCAGTGATAGGCGGCTATTTTTTTATGTAGATTATAATTAATAATATAAAAAACAATATTATTGAAAAATCCTTCATAGTCAACACCTCCATTCTATCTGAAAGGTGTCAAAATAACCGTCTGCCCTCTTGCCTTAGGAATATTATATCATATCAAGTCATATTATGTCAAGCATTCTCAGGAATGCTTTTTTTTTTGCATTTTTTTAAAATTGACCATTTTAAGCCACATAGGTTCTGTAGTATAATCTACCTGAAAATATTAATAGGTGTTCCGACAGTTCGGAGGGTGTATATTCCATTTGGTGCAGGTGGGTGCAGGGATATAAAGTAAAGAGAGGTTTAGAATGAATACAGTTGAACCGATAAGAGATAAGCGAGATATTGCAGCTATGAAAAAGTACCTGCGTGATAAAGATGAAAAGTATTACATCATGTTTATTACGGGTATTAATCTTGGGTTGCGTATAAACGAAATCTTAAAGATGACGGTAGGCGATGTAAAGAATAAAACACGTCAGAAGTTTCGTCAAAGCAAGACGGGTAAGGAGATTACCGTTGCATATAATCCTGAGTTAGTAAAAGCCTATAAGGAATACTGCAAGAACCGTACACCTGATGAAGCTCTTATTCCGAGTAACAGGAATGAGTACAAACCAATCACAAGGGACACAGCTTACAAGGTAATAAGGGAAGCGGCTGAACATTTTGGGCTTGATAACATTGGTACCCACAGCCTTCGTAAGACGTGTGGTTATCATTACTACAATGAGACGAAAGATATTGTTAAGCTTCAGATATGGTTTAATCATAGACATCAGTCTGATACGCTCAGATACATCGGAATTACAAGTGAGAGTATTTGTGACGCAATGGTAAATTTTAGTTTATAAACCGCATAAATGTCCAACGTATAACAACAGGGCAAAAAACGGCGTGCATTATTAGGTAGGAAAAATAATTTGAAATTTATGCAAAATAGTAAGATATGAATAATAAAATCCTTAGAGTTTGTAACAAAGCAGGCTGTACGAATCTCACATCTGAAAGCTATTGTGAACTGCATCGGAGAGAGCGTAAGCCTGATAATAGATTGAGTGCATATAAGCGTGGATATAATACAGCGTGGCAACGTGCAAGCAAAGCATATCTAATCAAGTATCCTTTTTGTGTTGAATGTTTAAAGAATGGCATACATACAAAAGCCACAGTTGTAGACCACATCAAGCCGCATAAAGGCAATCAAGCACTGTTCTGGAATAAAGATAATTGGCAGCCGTTGTGCAAGTCATGCCATGACAGAAAAACAGCAACGGAAGACGGAGGATTCGGTCGCCCTGTTAAACAGGGGTAGGGGGTCAAAAAAGTTTTTACCCAGGGTGAAAAGACCGCTGCCTTAATCATTTAGACACGACCGCAAGTTTTGAAGGAAGGTGAAAATTTGGGAATGAGGGGACCGTCGGCAAAGCCGACAAGGTTGAAAGTGATTCAGGGGAATCCCGGTAAAAGAAAATTGAATGATGATGTTGAGTTTTCTACTTCTGAAGAAATACCAAAGCCTTTAATACATCTTGATAAGGTGGCTAAAAAGGAGTGGAAACGTCTTGCACCTGTTGTATTTAATACAGGCTTGCTGACTGACGGAGACTTGGCGGCATTCGGAGCGTATTGTGCTGCGTTTTCGCATTGGTACCATTCCGAAAAGAATTTGCAGGCGGTAATGTCAGAGAACGGCGGAATATTAACCTTTGAAACAGATAAAGGATATCAACAGCAAATCCCGGAGGTAGGAATAGCAAATCAGGCACGCCTTAACATGGTGAAGCTTGCCAGGGAATTCGGACTTACTCCGAGTGCAAGAGCCGGTATTCCTGCTGTAGAAAAGAATGAAGAAACAAGCATCATGGAGTTTATCGGAAAGAGTAAAACAGGATAATGGATAACGTAACCAAATATGCAAAGTTAGTCCTTGCAGATAAAATCAGAGCAGGTAAAACGGTAAAAAAAGCCTGTAAGCGACACTTGGATGACTTAAAAAAATCAAAGACAAAGGCATACCCGTACTACTTTGATGAGGAAGAGGCAGAACGTATAAGTATTTTCGCTAAAAAGTTTTGTTGTCACAGTAAAGGTAAATGGGCAGGACAGCCTGTTATATTGTCGGATTGGCAAAAATTCTTCTTAGGTTCTGTGCTTGGCTGGAAACGTAAGAGTAACAATAAACGGCGTTTCAAGTATTTCTATGTTCAGGTAGGAAAGAAAAATGGCAAGTCCACGCTTATGGCAGTGCTTGCGATATATTTGCTTGTGTGTGACGGTGAAGCAGGTGCTGAAATATATTCGGCGGCAACAACGAGAGACCAGGCAAAAATCATCTTTACCGAAGCACAGAACATGATTAAGTCATCGCCGGAGCTGAGGAACTTGCTGAATGTAAATAAGCTCAATGTTTCCTTTGACAGTATGGCATCATTTTTCAGACCTCTTTCAGCGGATGCACAGACTCTTGACGGACTTAACGTACACGGTGCTTTAATAGATGAGCTTCATGCACATAAAAATTCAGATGTTTATGATAACTTAGTCAGTGCGATAGTCTCACGTGAACAGCCGGTAATAGGAGCTATTACAACGGCAGGCTTGAACCTACAGTGTTTTTGCCATGAGCAGTATGCTTACTGTAAAAACATACTTGACGGTACCGTTGAGAATGATGAAATGTTTGTGTACATAGCAGAGCTTGACGAAAATGACGACTGGGAAGATGAAGAAGTGTGGATAAAAGCAAATCCGAATCTTGGAGTCAGTGTTTTTATTGAGCATTTACGGTCAGAATGTCAGACAGCACGTGGAATGATTACAAAGCAGAACAGCTTTAAGTGTAAAAACCTTAATATGTGGGTATCAGACGTAACAAGCTGGGCGGATATGGGAATGTATAATACTACTCCCGACCGAGTGAGCATCGAAGAGCTTGAGGGCAGACAGTGCTATGTAGGCTGTGACCTTGCCACAAGAAACGACCTTGCAAGTGTTTCGGCTGAGTTTCCTCTTGATAAACGTGCAGACGGCAAAAAGTATTATGCAGTAATTACACACAGCTTTATGCCGGAGGACAGAGTGCAGGTATTATCAAAGCAGCATAACTTCAATTATCAGGCGTATATAGATGCCGGATATATTACAGCTACGCCGGGAGCGATTGTCGACTTTGATTATATAGAAAATTATATTTACAGCCTTTATAAAAAGTATGATGTGCTTGAAACGTGTATTGACCCGTGGAGTGCTTCACAGCTTGAAAAGAATTTATTAAATAACGGCATAAAGGTTGTAGAGGTCCGACAGGGATTTTTTACACTGTCAGAGCCTACGAAGGATTTGGAGGGTGCAATCGCAGAGCAGAGACTCACACATTATAATGACCCTGTTTTAAAATGGGCAGTCGGAAATGTGGTGTTATCCTCTGACGAAAACGATAACGTCCGCCCAAATAAAAAGCGGTCACGCTTTAAGATTGACCCTGCAGTGTCGCTTATAATAGCACACACCAGAGCGTATACACATGATGAAAACTATATGAATGTTAATGAATATATGGAAAATGCTCTTGATGAATTTGAGCAATACCTAAAGGGAGTGAAAAATTGAAGCTTACAACACGTTTTAAAAATGCCGCTTATGCTTTTGCAGGAAGACAAGCATTCAGCCTGAATGATACGGACTTTTGGCAACCGTTAATTGCAGGAAGTAACAAGGGAGCTTTAAGTGAGATTACATACTTTACCTGTATTAAGAATTTATCTGAGGCAGTGGCAAAGCTTCCGCTAAAGCTTTACAAGGAAACCGAAAGAGGTGTTGAACGCGCAAGGGATATGCCCTTGTATAATACCTTGAAGCTCAGACCTAACCGTAATATGACAGCGACAACGTTCTGGGCAACGGTTGAAGCGATAAAGCACCATCGGGGAAATGCATATGTTTACCCGTATTATGCGACACCTGCATCAGCACCGGAGCTGTTTATTTTAAATAATGACTATATGCAGATTTATGTTGATGATGCAAGAATCATCTCAAAGTCAGGGCAAGTGTGGTATTTTTATACAGAGCCGACAACCGGCAAGATATATAAAATACCTGAAAGCGATATCTTGCACTTTAAAACGTATATGTCCTTTGACGGAATAACGGGATTATCGGTAAGGGAAATACTTGCAGCAACTATTGACGGTGCAGATAAGGCACAGAGCTTTATAAATTCAATGTACAAAACAGGCTTAACAGGTAAGGTTGCAGTTGAGTATACTGCGGACTTGGACGAGGGACACAAGAAAAAGCTTGTAAATAATATTGAAGCTGCTGCAAGCGCTGAGAATGCAATTAATTTTATTCCTATACCATGGGGAATTAAACTGAACCCCTTGAATTTAAAGCTTACAGACGCTCAATTCCTTGAAATAAAGAAATATACAGCTTTGCAGATTGCCGGAGCTTTTGGTATAAAGCCAAATCAGCTTAATGATTATGAAAAGTCAAGCTATGCAAACAGTGAACAGCAACAGCAGGCGTTCATGAATGATACAATGCTTGTGAATCTGAAAGGCGATGAGGAAGAGCTTACGACAAAGCTCTTATCAAAGGAGCAGATAGAAAACGGTTATTTCTTTAAGTTCAACGTTGACGGAATTTTAAGAGCGTCATTTGCAGAACGCATGGAGGGCTACAATAAGGCACGTCAAAACGGATGGATGAACGCTAATGAAATCAGAGCAAAAGAGGATATGCCTCTGATACCTGATGAAGATGGCGGTAATGCTTATCTTGTTAACGCCAGTATGATGCCCATAACTACAGCAATGAAGGGTGGTGAAATGAAATGATAAAGTTCTTTGAAGTAAAAAACAAAACACAGACGAAAGCAGATGTATATTTTTACGGAGATATAGTATCTGACAGTTGGGGGAAATGGACAGAGGAGGACAAATGTCCTCAGGATATTCTTGATTTACTTGCAGAATGTAACGGCATTGAGGAATTGGATATTTATATTAATTCGGGTGGCGGTTCTGTTTGGGCAGGTGTAGCGATTTATAATATCCTGAAACGCTTCAATGCAAAAAAGACAGTACATATAGACGGCTTGGCTGCATCTATTGCTTCAGTTATTGCTCTTGCCGGTGATGAAGTTATAATGCCAAAGAACAGCTTTATGATGATACATAAAGCATGGTGTTATACCTCCGGCAACGCTGATGAGCTGAGGTCAACGGCTGATATGCTTGATACTATTGAGAAAAGTATAGTCAATATCTATATGGAAAACACACTTGATGGCATTGAAGAAAGCTTTGTTAAAGAGCTTATGTCTGCCGAAACGTGGCTTGAAGCTGAAAAGGCAGCAGAGCTGTTTAAAAATATTACAGTATCCGAAAGTGTAGAAGCTGCAGCTTGTATATCTGATTACAGATACAACAACACTCCACAGGGTGTTATTGCAGCAAAAACAGATGCTCCGGCAGAACAAAAGCCGGATATTCCGAATGAGGAACAAAATCAGACGGTAGCAGCTGCCGAACAGCTGAAAAATATAAAAAATTTCATATTCTTAGAGGAGGAAAAGGGAAATGAATAAAAGAATGAGAGACTTGCTTGCACAGATGAAGGACTTGCAGGCAAAAGCGGACGGTTATCTGAATGAGGGTAATTCAGAGGAATTAAACAAGACACTTGCAAAAATTCAGGATTTGCAGGCGACATACAATGCTGAAAAAGGTATTTTTGAGCTTGAAAAGGACAATGTTCCTGATGATGCCGGTGAAGAGAAGCCTGAGAATAAGTCAACAGGCTTTGAGGTGATTGCAAAGATTTTAAAGAAGCAGACATTGAGCGAGCCTGAAAATGCAATGATTACAGGTGATACAACAAGCGGAACTGCTTATCTTGTACCTGAAGATGTTGACTTGAAAATCAGAGAGGCAAGAGAAAGCTATCAGTCACTGAAAGAGCTTGTAACAGTATATCCTGTTAATACTCTTAGCGGTACAGCTGTTTATGACAGTGAAGATACAGCTGACTTGATTGCCTTTGATGACGGTGGAGAAATAGGAGATGCAACAGAGCCGGTATTCAAGCAGGGTAAATGGAATATAAGCTTCTTTGGTGCTATTATGCCGATTTCAAATATACTGAAGGGTGCTGAACAGGCTGGACTTATGGCATACATAAACAGATGGTTTGTTCGTAAGGCTATAAGAACTGAAAACAGTGCTATTCTTGCAGCAATGAAAAAGGATAAAGAAGCTGTTAACATTTCAGGCCTTGCAGGCTTAAAGGAGCAGATTAATACAGGCATCGAGGACGATTATCTGATTGACGGTATTATTCTTACAAACCATACCGGCTTCCAGATGCTTGACGGTGAGGTTGACGCTGCAGGACGTCCTATGCTTAACCGTGATCCGTTAAATCCTGCCAAGCTAATGTATATGGGCTTGCCGGTTGTAAAGGTATCGGACAAGCTTCTTCCGAATGAGGGTGGCAAAGCTCCTATCTTTATCGGTTCATTAAAGGCCGGTATATCGTTCTATGATTATATGTCACTACAGTTTGCAGTATCAGAGCATATGTTCTTCAGTAAAAATCAGACTGCTTTGAGAGTGATTGAAGGCTTTACGGTTGAGCAGGAATTTGCAGATGCATATATCTACGGCTTGCTTTCAGCTGATACAGGCAAGGTTGTAAAGACAAAGGCAACTGAATAATGATTGAGTTAACTAAAATAAAAGAGTTTCTCAGACTTGACATCGATGCGGAGGATATGTTACTCAAGACATACGCACAGGCGGCAGAGGATTACCTCAAAGCCGCCTGCGGTGAAAGTGTTTGCCTGCTTGATGCACGTGCGGAGCTTGTACAGCTTATGCTGATTGCAGACTGGTTTGAAAACCGCACAATGTATGCAAAGGGTACTTACAGTAACAACATAAGCAGTATGATTATGCAATTACAGCTTGAAACAGAGGTGCATTAAAATGGACTTTTCAAAAATGCGGCACAGAATAACGTTTTTAAAGCCTGCAGGCCAGGAAATTAATGATTTTGGTGAAAGCGTACCGAAATATGAGGATTTCAAAACAGTATGGGCGTGCGTAGAGCCGAAAACAGGGCGTGAGTATGACGAAGCTCAAAAGCTCAGAGCTGAAACGACCTACAACATTATGACAAGATATTTTGCAGATATTACGGCTGAAATGAAAATCAGACATAATAACAAGCTTTTTGCTATTGAATCTGTACTGAATATCGGCGGCAGAAATGAGGAGCTGCAGATTGTAGCCTTTGAAACAGACACTTTCGGGAAGGAGACTGCTGAAAATGGCACGTAAAGAAAAGGATGTATTTGGAATTGAAGAGCTGCAAAAAGAGTTTGAGAAGATGGAGAAAAAATATCCTAATAAGGCCGATGCTTTGTTAATGGCAGAAGGTCGCACAGTAAATAAACGTGTGAAACAGCTTACAAGTACCAAAACGAAAAAAAAGACAGGAAATCTGTTAAAATCATGGAAATTAAAGCCTGTAAAGTTGTATAAAGACGGTACAGTAAGAGTGGTGTGGGAGAAATCTGAGGCACCTCATGCACATTTGATAGAGGAAGGACATGAAATATATCATGGTAAAGGCAGAGGTAACAGAGGTGTACGAAGCAAGCGAAAGCTTAAAAAAGCGTTTGTTGACAAAAGAACAGATGCATATAAGCTTTTGGAAACAGCAATGAAAGAAACTGAAAGCCATTTTCAAGGAGAAGTAAAAAAAATGTTTGATGACCTGATAAAGGATGTGGAAGTATGACACAGACGGAGATACGGAAAAGGATTGCTGAGATATTAGCCGATAACGGTTTTTATGTTTGTGCTTCTGAGGTGGATGAGGGCTTTAAAAAGCCAGCTGTATTTGTTAATGTTACACATTCGCAGCATACACGCCTTATGAACGGCATGGAGGAGGTATTGGAGAATTTTGAAATAAAGTATATACCTGCCGTTGAGACGGCTGCTGAGTGCGTAAAAACGGCTGATAAGCTGTTTGATATGTTTTATTATTCTCCGTTGGACGTTTACGGGTGCAGACTTACCGTAGAAAGCGTCGAAACGGAAACGGATGAATATATACTCTATTTCAGATTTGGAGTGAATTATCAGCAAATTATGCCTTATGACGATGATTATGAGGAAATGAAGGACTTAGAATTGGAGGTTTAATTATGGGATTACCAATATTTTCACTTGAATTTAAGAAAAAAGCCGAAACAGCAGTAAGCAGAAGCAACAGAGGTGTTGTTGCTGTTATACTTGTTGATGATACAAGTAACAGTAATGCCATCACAAGCTATTCGGTTATAGATAAATCAGAGCTTACAGTATCGCACTGGAACAGTACAAATCTTAAATATCTTGATTTAGTATTTGAGGGCAAGCCTTCACGTGTGATTATTGAACGTGTAAAATCAACAGAGGGTTATTCAGAGGCACTGGCACGTCTTGCAAATAAGAGATGGGACTGGCTGACTGTTCCAGGTATTAATACAGATGATGCAACAGAGGTACAGGAAATAATCGACTGGCTAAATGCACAGCGTGAAAACAAAAAGACATTTAAGGCGGTGCTTCCTTGCTCGACAGCAGGTGTAAGCCCGAATAATAAGAGTATTGTTAATTTTGCAACGGACGGTGTAAAGACCGGCAATGCAACATATTCAAGTGCAGAATACTGTGCAAGAATTGCCGGAGTGCTTGCAGGAATAGCAGTCAATAAGAGTGCTACATATCATCGGTTTAGTGAAATTACAAGCATAACAGAAAGCACAACGCCTGACGTTGATGTAGACTCAGGTAAGCTTATAATCATTAACGACGGTGAAAAGTTCAAGATTGCAAGAGCAGTAACATCTCTTACAACTCCCGCCACAAACGAAACAGACGAAATGAAGAAAATCAAGATTGTTGAGGCGATGGACTTCATTTTCGATGATATTCGTGACGTCTTTGAAAATACATATATCGGTACACCGAACAATTATGACAACAAGCAACTGTTTATTTCTGAAATTAATGATTACTTTAAGGAGCTTGAAAATCAGGGAGTGTTAGAGCCTAACGGCGGAAGCTATGCTGAAATTGACCTTGAAGCACAAAGAGAATGGCTCAGAACCAATGGCAAGTACGTTGATAATATGACTGATGACGAAATCAAAAAGAGCAAGACAGGCAGTGAGCTGTTTATGACAGGAGTACTGTCGTTCTTAGATGCGATTGAAGATTTAAAATTCAGTATTTATATGTAATGGAGGTATGAAATATGACAAAACCAACAGCAAGAAATGCAATATCCGGCACACATACAACGTGTTGGTGGGACGGCGATGTATGTTATGAAGCAACAGGTATTGAAATTAAATTAGCGGCAAATCGTGAAACTGTTCAGTTTTCGGGTGAGATGATTGAGGACAGCAAGCTTATGGGCGTATCCGGTACATATTCGATTAAAATCCGAAAGATATATTCACGAAGTGCTGAGTATGCAGAGCAGATGATGCAGGGTATTGACCCAAGAATTTCGATTATAGCAAAAATTGATGACCCTGATGCATGGGGCCATGAAAGAGTGAAAATTACAAACGCATGGTTTGATGAAATTCCTGTTTTTTCTTCAGAAAGCGGAAGCATTGTTGAGGAAGAATATTCAGGCGGTTTTACAGGCTTAACATTCCTTGACAAAATTAAAAAGAGGTAAAGAATATGGACAGAGAAACAAAATTAACACTTGATGAGCTTATACGCCGTAAGATGCAGATTCAGGAAGCAAAGAGAAAGCGTAAAAAGACAACTGTATATGTTGAATCGCTTGGAGGATGTATTACCCTGATTGAGCCTACAAGAGAGATGATTAAGGATATACAGGACATGGACGACATTGACAAAGCAAATAAGTATGCAATATACAACTGTACGATTGAGCCTTCGTTAAAGAACGGAGAGCTTCAGGAGGCATATGAGTGCAGTGAGCCTTATGACATAGTGGACAAGTTGTTCAAGTACAATGAGATTCTTCAGATTGCGTCCGTACTAAACGATATGCTTGGTATAAACAAGGGTGTAACGGTAGTTGAAGAGATAAAAAACTGATAAATGCAGACGGTGATTTATCCAGGATACATTACTATCTGCAAAAGGGTTGTAATTTAGGGATTGATATTATTAATCCCACGCCTTTTGAGCATGACTTCCTGATTGCAAGTGCTGAGCTTGCAATCGAGGAAGAGGCAGAAAGAATAAAAGCAATGTTTGGAGGTGACAGTAAAAATGGCTAAAAGCATAGGTGCAACGCTGAAATTAAAAGACGGAAATTTCTTTGCAAACCTGAAAAAAGCCTCCAAAGAATTAGGCACTTTTGACAGTAAAACGTCTGATGCAATAAAAACTCTTAAAGACTTTGGCGATGGAGTCAAAGAGGGTGCAAAGAATGTTCTTAAAATTGGTGTTGCAGTTAAAGGAGCGGCAGTAGCTGTCGGAGGGTTAGCTTTAAAGGTTGGAACTGAATATACCAAAGCCGCAAACAGCATTGTTGCGAGTACCGGTTATGCGAATAAAGAAATATGTAACTTTGAGGAAATTTTAAAAGATATATATTCCCAGAATTACGGAGAAGGGTTTCAGGATATTGCAGATTCAATATCAATAGTTGCACAAAATGCAAGATTAATGAATCCCGATAAGATAAAAGAAATGACAATAAATGCTATTGCTCTGAGGGATACATTCGGATATGATATTCAGGAGCAGATGCGTGCTGCAAATATGCTCATTGACCAATTTGGAATAACAGGTAATGAGGCATTCAATTTAATAGCACAGGGTGCACAGAATGGATTGGATAAAAACGGGGATTTACTTGATACAATAAATGAATATTCTGTGCAGTATAAGCAAATAGGCATAGGTGCGGAGGGAATGTTCAACTCGTTAACAAATAGTGCATATAGCGGTGCATTTTCTGTTGATAAGGTTGCTGATGCTTTAAAGGAATTCGGAATCAGAATGAAAGCCGGTGATGGAGATAAAGCGCTTGAAGCTTTAGGAATATCCGCTGATGAAACGAAAAATGCACTCCTTGCCGGCGGCGAAGCAGGAGAAGAGGCTTTTAAAAAAGTCACAAAAGCATTGTTTTCAATGGAAGATCCCATACAGCAAAACTTATTTGGTGTGCAGATGTTTGGTACGATGTGGGAAGACAATGGTACAAAAGCGATGGAGGCTTTGACAGATTTAGAGGGTGAATTCAGTCGTACATATGATGCCATGAGCCAAATCAAAGCAGTAAAATACAATGATTTGGGCAGTGCTTTTGAGGGTATTAAAAGAAATCTGATAACGAATGTTGTGTTGCCGTTTTCAGAACAGCTTATGCCTTCAGTAGGTGACTTTGCAAATAAGCTAAAGGAGCTTGCAAATAATGGTACATTACAGGCTTGGGGGCAAAAGGCAGCTGATACGGTTGTTGTGGTAGTTGGTAAGATAGGTGAAGCAATAGAGTTTGTGAAAGAGCATAAGACTGTACTTGCAAGTATTGCAGGAGGAATTGCAGGTGCTGTGATAGCGTTCAAGGGATTAACCGGAATTATAAAAATAGTTTCCAGCATACAAAAGGTTGTAACAGCTTTCAAAACGTTGAAAACAGCAGTAGGAATAGGCAAGATAATTTTAACCGCACTCAGTGGCCCTGTAGGTATAGCGGTCGTGGCATTAGGTGCGGTAATCGGAGTGATTATTGCATTATGGAAAAACTGTGAGGGCTTCCGTAACGGTGTAAAAAAAGTAGGCGAAGGTATAAAAAATGTATTTGTTGGTATAGGAAAGGTTATATCAAAGGTATTAGGTGCTGCGTGGAAAACAGTAACCGACAGGTTAGATAAGATAAAAAAAGCGTTTTCTGATAACGGTGGCGGAATAAAAGGAGTTGTTGCCGCCGGATGGGAACTCATCAAGGGACAGTATACCGATGGATTTAATTTTATAAATAACCTTACAAACGGTAAGCTTGGTGAATTATTGAAGGGATTTACAGATGGATTTGCACCAATATTAGAAGTAATTAAGGATGCGTGGCAATCGTTGCAGGATTGGTGGGATCGTGTTAGGGGGATTGAAACAACCCCGACACCGGAGGTTGAAATAACAACGACACAAACTGTTTTAGGGCCAAGGGCACCTACTTTTAACAGTTTACCATCATGGAACGCAGAAGGCGGTATATTCAGAAAGCCTACGGTGCTATCAACTAATTCAGGCTTACAGGGCTTTGGAGAAGCAGGAGCTGAAGCTGTACTACCGTTATCTCAGTTCTGGAACAATCTAAGGAAGTATCTGACTGAGCGTACGGTAAAGGAAAGCAGCACAAAGACCAACAATAACAAATTTTATATAACTGTTCATGCTGATGGTAAATCAGTTGATGAGATTATAGATGAATTTGTACCGAAATTAAAATTGAAATTGGCGAACTTATAAGGAGGGATAGGTATGATTGATTTTTATTTATCAGTAAATAACCGTGCAACGGTAATTCAGCTGCCTGTGCCTCCTGCTGAGTTTACGGTTGAAAAGCCACAGGGGAACGAAACCTTTGAGACGGCGTCTATGGGATGGCTTAAGCTGATTGGAGCACCGGAGCTGAAAGGAATTTCTTTTTCTTCGTTCTTTCCGGTTAAGGATTATCCCTTCCTCAGAAACCGTACAATGTGGGGATTTTCGTATGTAGAAATCATAGACCGATGGAAAAATCAAAAGATTCCGATTCGTCTTACAATAAATACGGGCGGAATCAGCTTCCCGTGTGTGGTAGATGATTTCAGCTACAGCGTAGGAACAACAGGAGACATCAATTATGACATTACATTCGGTGAATTCCCGTTATTAAGTGAAGGAGATGATGAGCTTTTGAGTAAGGAATACGAACATATAATGGGTGAATTGGTAGGTATAAAAAGTACACTTGATACCGTTGCAAACCCTAAAACATATGATTATATTAATGACGTGCCTGACTGGGCGAAGGAGACAGTACAGAAGCTTTATAACAACAACGCTCTTACTGGTACCGGCGACAGCCTGGAGCTTAGTCATGATATGCTTCGTACATTGGTTATTCTTGACAGAGCAGGAGCTTTTTAATACAAGGACGGTGAAGCAATGGCAACAGCAAGCGAGGTTATAAGCCTTGCCTTAAAGGAAATCGGTACGGTGGAAACACCGACAAATATGAATCCATACGGTAAGGAGCTTGGACAAAACGGTATTCCGTGGTGCGGAATATTTGTTGCGTGTATATTAAACAGAGCCGGAATGGGTAAACCATCGTTTAATTATGCAAGTGCAGCAGCGTATGCATATGCCGCAGAGCATAACGGTTGGGGAACGTATCACAGTGCAAACAGCGGATATATTCCACGCAAGGGTGATTTGTTTGTCAGAGGATATACCGGCTCTGATCATAGCTCAGACGGTCATGTAGGCTTTGTTGCAGAGGATAGCAGCGGAAACGGATATTTTGTTACGGTAGAGGGTAATTCGGGAGCAAATTCCGACTGCGTGTATCAGAATAAGGGTAAATCAGTAGCCGGTTTATGCTTTGTGACACCGCCGTATTCCGCTGAGGCTTCATCTGATTATGGTTCAAGCTGGATAGAAAGAGATTTACCGAACCTTACAACAAGCCAGATGGCCGTAAAAACGTACGAAGCATATCAGATGATAACCAATAAGGCTACGGTTAATTATAAGCTGGTAAATTCGGCTGAAACAACTACAAATCAATACGGCTTCAGAGTATATAAAAATAAATACTATATGATTGCACTGGGTACATACTACGGTATGGCAGGTACATTTGTTAAGCTGCAGTTTTCTGACGGTACAATCATTGAAGCTGTTATGGGCGATGAAAAGTCAGATAATCATACCGACAGCAGGCATATGTACAGTATACCGGGCGGTATTAATTTTCTTGAAATTATTATTGACGGTAACGATATTAAGTCACAACAGCAGTTTATAGAGCAGTGTGACAAAACAGGCATACCGTCAAAGCTCCCTGTTGTGAAGATATGTACGTCTGATACAGAGCCTCAGTCAGAGGAAACGAGCCATACAGAAGAGCCTGTTACATATAATTTTTCGGGTACCGATACAAGACAGCCGATACATCCTCGACTGTTTAATCAAGCACCAATGGAGTGTAACGGAAGTATAAAAATGATAATCGGTAAGGATGAAAACAATGTAACAGCGTATATGGGAGATTTATCATGGAGTAATACCATAGCTGAGCTTGCAACGACAATGACGTTTTCTCTTTCAAAAACAGATGCAAGATATAATAAAGAATTTGTGTTTTTGCCGTCTGTGGGTGATATTGTACGTTATGGCATAGAAAACGAAAAATTTAGGGGAATTATTCTTGACTGTGATGACGGTGATAAGCTTACGAATAAATATACGGCTGTGGATGCAGGCTGGTATCTGAACAAGACGAGCGATACATATCAGTTTACGGAACAGGATGCGGATGAGTGTATAAGGTATATTCTTGAGCGTAAGCTTATACCTGTTGCGGAGCTGCCTGAGCTGAATACTAAAATAACTCAGATATATATAGACAAAAGCATATCTGACATAATAAAGGACATCCTTGAAAAATGCGGTGGAGGCTTCAACTTTGATTTTATCCCGGAGGGAATACGTATATACAAATGCGGAGCACATGAAGCAAAGCCTGTGTACAGTCCTGCTTCAAATATAGCAGCTACGGATTCGATTGAGATACGTGGTGCAGAGGAGCATAAAACAAGCATGGAAAACATGATAACCGCTACCAAGGTTACAAGCGATACAGACGTGCTTGTGGCTGCTCAGAATTCGGCACTTATAGCAGAGTACGGACTTATTCAGACGGTTATAAAGAAATCAGATGAGGAAGATGCTTTGACATTAGGAGTGAATACCGTCAGAAACGGCGGTGTTTTGGATGAAGAATATTCATTCGAGATCCTTGAACGCCTTGACGGCTACACAAGAGCCGGTGACAGTGTGGTTATAAATAATATAAAATATATCGTTAATTCATCTGACCACAGCATATCAAAGGGAAAGCATCAGGTAAGACTGACCTTGAAAAAGGCAGAAAGCATACCGCTTTATAAAGAAAAAGTATCGGCTGTTGTACTTTCAAGGTGATAAGAGGAGTGTGAGAACGTGAACGGAACAACAGAATTTGCGAAGCTTCTGAAGGAGCGTGAGAATCCTTCACCTTTTACTCCTGTTTTTGGCTTGATAGCGGCGCTTCCTGAGTTAAAAATTCAAAGAGACAATAACGTGTTGCTTTCAAAAGCACAGGTTATAAGTATCTTTGACGTCCGGGAAAAGGATGATGAAGGAAACTATATTTATCTTAATAAGCAGGCTGTATTGATACCTTACAATGATGATAATAAATATATTTTGATTGGAGTGGTGCATGATGGCTGACTGGGAGAAAAAAAGCCCCGGCTTTGATTTTAAAAAGGGTGAGTTTTTAAGCTTCGGCGGTAAGCTCCGTTGCTTACAGGGCCGTGACAGAGTAAAGAATAAAATTGAAAAGCTGATACGTACTGAGCTTGGCAGGTATAGGATATATGAGGGCGTGCAATACGGTGTACGTATTGAGGATTTAGTCATAGGACAAACCTTTACAAGTGATTTTATAAAAAATGAAATACAGCGTGAAATTACGGAAGCTCTTTTAAGGGATGAGGAAATAAGCTCAGTTGACAGCTTTGAGGCGGAAATAAACGAATGTACGTTAAATGTAAAGCTGTATGTAACTACAGTGTTCGGTAGCTTGGAGGTGACAGTGTAATGGCAGATAATACAGCTGCGGAAATATTATCAAGACTGCTAAAGGATATTCCCGTAGAATATGAAAAAGGTGACGGAACGGTTATTAATGATATTCTGAGAGCCGTTTCAATAGAACTTGAGGGAGCATATGCTGACAGAGATTTAATAGCCGACAGGTTTTATATCAGTACGGCAACAGCTAAGGACCTTGACAATAAAATAGGCGAATTTGCTTTTACAAGAATATCGGCAACCTATTCTGAGGGTGAAGTAACTATCACCGGGACGGTCGGTGCAGAGGTAAAGGCAGGTGATAAGATATCGACAGGAAGTGTCTCGTTTGAATTTGTTGAAGGCGGGACAATAGGAGAAACAGGAGAGCTTACCTTGCCGGTGAGAGCCTGTACAGCAGGTACGGTCGGGAATGTTGAAGCCGGAAGCATATCAAAATTCCCGTTGACATTACCGAATATTTTATCCGTATATAATGAAAATCCAACCACCGGTGGCGTGGATGAGGAGTCTGACAGCAAATACAGAGAGCGTTTTTATGAATATATGAGTACGCCAAATACTTCAGGTAATAAATATGCTTATGAGACCTGGGCAAAGGAAGCAAGCCCAAGCGTAATAAAATCAATGTGTATTGATGTGCAGGGCGAAGCAAAAACCGTAAAGGTGGTAATATGGAGTGATACAGGCGTTGCAAGTACCGGATTAATTAAAGAGGTACAAGCCTATATTGACGATAAAAAGATGCTTGGTGCAAATGTTAGCGTTGAGAGTGCAGAAGGTGTAAACATAGCTATTCAATGTAGTGTTACATTTGAAAATAATGATAACTCCGATGCGGTTAAAGCTAATATACAAAGCAACGTTAAAGCGTATCTTGACAGGGCAAATCCGATTGTTGTAAACAAGGTATTGGCTGTTATTATCAATACAGAAGGTGTCTCAGACTGTACGAATTTGACAATCAACGGAGATACTCAAAATATAACTATCGGCGATACCGAGGTTGCTGTTCCGGAGGAAATTACATATGACTGATTTAATGAAAATGATGCCGAATTACTATAAATCATCTGTAATTATGGGGTGTATAATTCACGCCATAGAGGAAGAGATAAAAAGGCTGAAAGCATATACCAATCAATTAAATTTGGATTTTTGTATTGATACAGCAACTGAGGACTCAATCAAGCTTTGGGAGGAAAGCTATGCAGTTACACCGGAGCATACGGAGCTTGACAAAAGACGCAAAACCGTTAAGGCAAGAATCAGAGGCGTCAAAATGGGAACAGAAAAAGAGATTATTAATCTGATACTGGCTTATACGGGTGAAGCTGAAATTAAGCTTGATTATGTGAATAACATAATGCATATTACAATTACAGATACATACGGTATACCGCAAAATAACGATGAGATTATAGCGGCAATAGAAACATATAAGCCTGCCCATTTTGATTATACGCTTACATACAGGTATATTACATGGGCTGCATCGGCAGAGGTATATGGTGATTATGAAACGGCAAAGGACTTAACATGGCATGATATGGCATCACACGAGGATGCAGGACAGGAGGTATTTACAAATGGCAGGAACAAGTGAAAATTATAATTTAACGTTACCTGAATTAGAGGATAAAATTACTGACAGTATTCCTCAGATAGCCGAGAACTTCAGTACGATTGATATAGAAATGACAAAAATTGCGACGCAGGTAAGCACTGAAGTGGAGGATAAAATTGCAGAATTAGATTCAGAAATGAATGATTATAAAACAAATCTTAATAAAGATATAACACAGTACAAAAATACGGTTGATGCGGAGCTACAAAGTTTACAGGTGGTGTTCGGAACGTATGTAGGAAACGGAGAAGCAGAACAAACTATTAATCTTGGATTTGAACCCATTGCTGTGGAAGTCTATACCAGCTGGGGTGCCCAATCAAGCGGTTATCCAGCCAAGTCTGATTCTTTTATGTTTGGAGGACTTGCAATAAAAGGTTATCCTTGTG
>JAZSPM010000013.1:0-22824 GCA_045537455.1 Candidatus Ornithomonoglobus sp.
TTTCACCGTTAGCAATACAAATATCTATATTCTTTTTGTATTTCAAGTCCTCAACATACTCAAAGAGCATATTTCTTCCGACTTTACTTACTACATCACCAATACAAAGTATCCTCATTAAAACACTCCATTATCTTAAGCCTTCTATTTTTGCCTCTATATCCCACGGATTATCGCCGTGAACACGGTATATTCTCTTCATAGGCTTTAGTATATCCTCCTGATTTTTAACAATACCGAAATTCGTTGTAAAAGTTGTTGTATAACCGAGGTTTGTTCTTATTATATGTTCAAGTCTGTCAGTAAATATACCGTACGGATACGAAAAGCTTTCCGTACCGTGACCAAGTATTGAATAAATTCTTGCACTGCAGTCCTTTACATCTTCAATAAACTCTTCAAGCATAACTTCATCCTGATAATACGTACTCAGAACCTCATGCGGTCTTTTATGCATTATAGTCGTGTGGTTTCCGATTTCAACAAGGCCTGATTCGTCCATTTCTTTTATCTGCCATGATTTTAAGTATCCGCTTTTATCAATTTTTGTTCCTATCATGTACACTGCAGCTTTTACATTATACTTCTTTAAAATAGGAAATACGCACTCATAAAAATCCTCATATCCGTCATCTGAAGTAAGAACTATATTTTTATCATTCGGATTTGCATTCCACATTTCGCAAGGCTTTAGAAACGTATAGCCTTTTCTGATAAAATATAGAACATCCTCCTCAAATTCCTCATTGCTGATACAATACTGAGAATACTTCAACGGATTATCAGTGATGCTGTGATAACAAATTACTGCTGTATTTATTTCAGCTGCACTTACAGATACAGCTGTCATTAAAGTCAGAATTAAAGCCAAAATAATTTTTTTCATCATTCAGTCTCCTTACTCTACTATACTCAACCTATCATTGCTGTATACCACTTTATTTACCTGCGCCTGTCCGTTTACAAGCTTTGCACAGTAGTCATTATAATTAGCATCATTAAACAAAGCAACATCAGTTATAGACTGCTCACTTTTTTCAAGTCTGTTAAAATTACCCGATGTACGTGTATAATAATATGTTCTGCCGGTATAGTCTACTTGCGTTACATATAAAATATTATTTATGTATTCATAATTCATTGATGTGATATTTGAAAGACTCTCACCATCGCTTCCCTGAAGGAATATTTTATGCTTTGATTCGCTTAATCTAAGAATCTCGTAGTCCTCAATATTATCCACCAAATCAATTACATGAAGCTTATTGTCGTTTGATATATACGCAACCATTTTATCTCCCATTACAAACTGCTTTATATCGTACAGAAGATTGTTATGCTTGAAGTCTGTAATCTGCAATTCATAGTCATCCATGGTTTTGAGCTCTATCATATGTATAGTCTGTCTTGTTCCTGCATCACAATAGAACAGATACACATCCTCGCCACGTTTTCTCATCATAAGATTATACACAGTTTTATCATTCATATATTCAAAATCCGTTCCGTCAAGATTTGACCTGAACAGTCTACCATATATTTCACCCGATGAATTCACCTTTACACCGTAAAGCTTATTCTGAACAACTATTACATTGTCGGCAAGAACATCAACAGGATAACCTGATTTATCCATAAACGAAACCGTTGAAACACCTTCTATATCTTCTATCTTTGTATAAACCTGCTTATCTGTACCGATAAAGTAAATCTGACGTCCACTTCTTGTAATACATCTTGTTTTAGGATTTCCCGGAATTTCATCAGAAAGATTTTGAATTGTTACTCCGTCTGATTTAAGATAAAGTGGTGAATTTCCGAGGTTATTACAGAAATAATCAAATCCCATATATGTTAACTTGTCACGTCTTAAATCATTTCTGTCGTTCAGATAATCCCAGCTGTTAAGGTTATTGCTTATATAAATAATACGCTTGGTTCCGTCAGCCCATAAAGCAGTTGAATCTGTTATTTTTGCCATATATGACATAGGGAAATACAAGCTCCCTCTTATGTTATATATACTTACACTTCTTACATCGCCCGGTCTTAGCTCGTATGTAAATCTTTCACCTATGTTATGACAGTAATAATTACCATTAAACATTATTTCAATCTTCTGTTTATCTCCCGGGATATCAGGATCTGCCGCCCAGTAACGGAAATGTCCGTCAGGAAGATTCCCTTCAATCCCTGCGGCATCCTTCAGACCTGCCATTTCACAGACATATCTGAACGGAAGATATGTATTTCCATCCGTAGAAATCTGAGGATAAACAGTTGTTCCGTTTGAATCCTTCATGTCAATATACTTAAAATTATTCTTTTCATCAATAGTTATTGCCACACTTTCCTCTGACCTCATACAAAGAAAAGTCCCTTGTGCAAAAGCCGCAACGCCGTTTGATGCAAACGCAGCCGCCGCCATCAAAGCCGCTATTCTTTTTTTCATGCTTGTATCCCCTTAATTATTATAAATTTTTAATAAGATTTACCATTTCAAGAGCAGACATAGCACAGTCATAACCCTTATTCCCTGCTTTTGTTCCTGCACGTTCAATCGCCTGTTCGATTGAATCAGTTGTTACAACACCGAACAGCACAGGAATATCGCTTGCCATTGAAACCTGTGCAATTCCTTTTGATACTTCATTGCAGACATAGTCATAATGGCTTGTTGCTCCTCTTATAACCGCACCAAGACAAATAACTGCATCATATTTACCTGATTTAGCCATTTTCTGTGCAATAAGCGGAATCTCATAAGCACCCGGCACCCAAGCAAGCGTGATATTATCATCCTCAACTCCGTGACGCTTTAAGCAATCCTCTGCCCCTCCTACAAGCTTTGAAACTATAAATTCATTAAAACGTGATGCAACAAGTCCAATCTTAATTTCTTTTCCACAATAAATTCCCTCTAAAGTTTTCATTTTATCATTTCTCCTTTATATTTATTCTGCGTCATAATGTACCATATGACCCATTTTATGCTGTTTTGTTTTTAAATAAAATTCGTTCTCTTTCTTTGCTTCAATTTCAATCGAAACTCGCTCCGTTATTTTTATCCCGTATTCCTCAAGGTCAGAAATTTTTAACGGATTATTCGTCATTATTCTTAGATTATATGCTCCCAAATCCTTCAAAATCTGAGCGCCCTCACTGTAATCTCTTAAATCCGGTGCAAAGCCAAGCTCTACGTTCGCTTCGACCGTATCATATCCCTGTTCCTGCAAGGTATATGCCTTTATCTTATTAAGCAGTCCTATTCCTCTGCCCTCTTGGCGAAGATAAACAAGAACTCCTGTACCCTCAGCTTCTATCTTTTCAAGTGCTTTTGCAAGCTGTTCGCCGCAGTCACAGCGACAAGAACCGAAAACATCACCCGTCAAGCACTCAGAATGAACACGGCATAAAACTGATTCCGCTTTACTTACATCGCCCTTAACAAGTGCTACGTGTTGTGCACCCGTTATCTGATTCTCATAGCCGTATATTTCAAAATCACCGAACTTTGTCGGAAGATGAGCTTTTGAAACACACTTCATAAAATCATCATTACGTCTTCTGTATAATTGCAAATCCTTTATACTGATCATCACAAGACCGTTTTCAGCGGCGAATTTTTTAAGCTCTGTTGTTCTCATCATCGTACCGTCGTCCGCCATAATTTCACAGCAAAGACCGACTTCTTTTAAGCCTGCCAATCGACATAAATCAACCGTCGCCTCTGTATGACCGTTTCTTTCAAGGACTCCGCCCGGCTTTGCTTCAAGCGGGAACATATGCCCCGGACGTCTGAAATCCGCAGGTCTTGCGCTTTCTTCAACGCACGCCCTTGCCGTCATCCCTCTTTCCTCTGCACTTATACCCGTAGTTGTACTCATATGGTCTATTGACTCGGTAAAGGCTGTACAGTGATTATCCGTATTATTGGCAACCATTTGCGAAAGTCCAAGCTTTTCAATATACTTACGGCTCATTGGCATACATATGAGTCCTTTTGCCTTGCTTGCCATAAGATTTACATTTTCTGTTGTGGCAAATTCGGCGGCACATATTAAATCACCTTCATTTTCACGGTCAGGGTCATCAACGGTCAGTATAACCTTTCCTTCACGCAATGCCTGTAATGCTTCTTCAACTGTATTCATTCCAATCACCCCTAAAAATTATTTTCCTTCAAAAACTCAAGAGTTATACCGCTCTTTTTCTCTGTAAATTTTTCTATATATTTTCCTACTATATCACATTCAAGATTAACCCGATCTCCGATTTTTTTAGTAAGCAGTGTAGTCTCTCCTGCTGTATGCGGAATTATTGATACCGCAAATGCATCAGAATAAACCTTTGCAACAGTAAGACTTATTCCGTCAATAGTTATTGAACCCTTTTCTATTATATATCTCATAACATTATCAGGTGCACTTACCGTCACCCATACAGCGTTATCCTCACGTACCATAGACAGTATTACACCCGTTCCGTCAACGTGACCTGAAACTATATGACCGCCGAATCTTCCGTTTAATTGCATTGCACGTTCAAGGTTTACCTTTGAACCTTTTTTTAAATCTCCAAGACTCGTTCTTCTCATACTTTCTGCCATTATATCGGCAGTAAATGTGTTTTCAGTTATATTGATTGCCGTAGAACACATTCCGTTTACCGAAACACTGTCTCCTGTTTTTAAATCATCAAAGATTTTTTTACCCTGTATAGTAATACGGCTACTTTTTATGCCACGTTCAATATTAACAACTGTTCCTATTTCCTCTATTATTCCCGTAAACATTATTTATTTTCCTTTATCACATCATATTCAAGCAATATATCTCCGTCAAAGGTCTGAATTTCAGGTTCCGACAGCTTTATTGCATCACACATTTTTGCAATCCCTGTACCGCCGAATGCAGTCATATTTCCGCCTATAAGCTTTGGTGCTATGTATAATTGCAGACGGTCTATAATCCCTGATTCAAGTGCCGCACCGTTCAATGCTGCTCCTGCTTCTATCATAACGCTGTCTATTTTCATTTCTCCAAGCTTTTCCATTAAATCGGAAAGAGAAATTTTACCATTACTTTCGTTTATATATATCACCTTTACACCCATATCCTGAAGTGCTTTTTCTTTATCGCTATTCACCGACACCGCCGCAACTATTGTCGGAATTTCTTTTGCAGTTTTAACAAGCTGACAGTCAAGAGGTATTCTTAATTTACTGTCACATACAACACGAATCGGATGCTTGGGATTATCAATTCTGCAATTTAGCATCGGATTGTCATTTAATACTGTTCCGATTCCTGTCATTATTGCCGAAACACTTTTTCTTGTTTTATGGACATTCATTCTTGATTTCTCATTGGTTATCCATTTCGAATCACCCGTATATGCGGCGATTTTGCCGTCGGCTGTTACTGCCGTTTTTAAAATAACATACGGCTTTTTTGTGGTTATATATTTAAAAAATATCGGGTTTAGTTTATCACAAATATCTTTTTTATATGCTTCAACAACCTCAATGCCGGCATCCTTTAAGATTTTAATGCCTTTACCTGCAACCTCAGGATTTGGGTCATATGAGCCAACAAACACACGCTTTATACCTGATTCTATCACGGCTTCCGTACACGGCGGCTGTTTACCTGTGTGGCAGCACGGTTCAAGTGTAACATACATATCAGCACCAACAGGACTTTCAACACAGTTTTTCAATGCATTTCTTTCTGCGTGCAAATCACCGTATCTTGCATGATAACCTTCGCCTATAATTCTGCCGTCCTTTACTATTACAGCACCTACAAGCGGATTAGGATTAACAAAGCCTTCACCAAGCTTCGCAAGCTCAACTGCTCTTTCCATAAAGCACATAAAAAAACACCCCGATTCTTAAATTCGGGGTATAGCTTTATACACAAATAAAAGTCTTCTCCCATCCGGACTTTACCGTCGGTTTCGGACTTGCACCGAATCAGCCCATTGGCTCACGGACTTCAGATAAAAAACCTGTCACCGTCGATTATGAATTTCACATACCCCGAAGATACTATTATTATATTATTATTTGCGTTATTTGTCAATAGGTAATAAAAATATTATTATAGGAAAATATTTTTAATAACAAAAAATTTGTTTTGTCGAAAGATTTTATATGTTCGACAACTGCATTCGACAGGCTTTTCGTAAGCATAGTAGTATAATATTCATTGTGAAAGGCGGAATAGATTATGGAGGTTTACGCAGAAGTTTTATTTATAACAAACTTTTCCGTACTGTTTTTATGTCTACTGCTCCCCGCAAAACAATTCGGAGTATCCGGGCTCAGGCATATATCTGCAACTTTATTCGGAGGCTTGAATGCAGTAATCATATTCGCTGTCAATCCCAAATTCACAGCACTATTCATAATAATCGGATATATACTGACCGGAGCAATAGCCTTCGGCAAAAAAACAAAAGGCTATATAATGTTTTTTGCTACAGTCTTTCTTGTATATTCATTATTATCCTTTGTTATATCCGCCACAGGAAGAACAAACGCTTTTGCAAAAAACGGAATTATGTATTTTAACATTTCCACAAAGAAATTCATTTTTGCTTTTATACTGATACTACCTATTGTTTTTACAGCTGAAAGAATCATTTGTTCGGTATCAAAAAAGAAAATACACAGTATAAAAATTTTTAAACACGGTAAAACAGTATCTGCTGTCGCTTTATATGATAGCGGTAATCTGCTTACAGAACCACGTTCAGGCAAAAATGTAATTCTCGTATCAAGAAAAGCACTTGCACCGTTTGATACAGAAAAGCTTCTGTTAACCGAAAATCCTCTTATAATCCCATATAAATCGTTTGGGCATGAAGGTGTTATCCTCGGGTTTTCGGCAGATAAGGTTACAATCGACAACAGAAAAGAAATCAATGATGCAGTCATAGGAATTTCAGATTCAGAATTTTCCGAGGGCTGTGAAGCATTAATCGGAGGAATATAAATGTTTTTATCAAAATTAAGTAATAAAATAGTATTTTTTTCTCACATATCCGAGGAGGGTGTTTTCTATATAGGAGGAAGTGACACCCTCCCTCCTCCCTTAAAAAAGGATGAAGAGGAGGAGCTGATGATACGCCTTGACGAGGGTGATGAAAGTGTAAAAACAGTTCTTATAGAACGTAATCTGCGTCTTGTTGTGTATATTGCAAGAAAATTCGAAAATACAGGTATATGTATTGAGGATCTTATTTCAATAGGAACTATCGGTCTTATAAAATCAATAAATACCTTTAAGCCATCAAAAAACATCAAGCTTGCAACATATGCATCACGTTGCATTGAAAATGAAATACTGATGTATCTACGCAAAAACTCCAACACGCGAACCGAAGTATCCATAGATGAACCGTTAAATGTTGACTGGGACGGAAACGAGCTTTTGCTTTCTGATATTTTAGGCACTGAAAATGATGTTATATGCAAAAATATTGAGGACGAAGTAGATAAAAAGCTATTATCCACGGCTCTTACAAAGCTTTCTGGGCGTGAGCGTAAAATCATGGAATTACGCTTTGGTCTTGGCAGACAGCAGGAAAAGACGCAAAAAGAAGTAGCTGATATGCTTGGAATTTCCCAATCTTATATATCACGTCTTGAAAAACGCATAATAGGCAGATTAAAAAAAGAAATCACAAAAATGAGTTGACATACATATACATTATCTTTATTCTGTACATAGCCGTTATACGAACGGCTGCAAATTTAGGAGGATAAAGATATGATTAATAAAGTCGAAATATGCGGAGTAAACACCTCAAAGCTTCCTATATTATCAAAAAAGGAAAAGGATGAGCTTTTTAT
This sequence comes from Candidatus Ornithomonoglobus sp., assembly GCA_045537455.1. Taxonomy (GTDB): domain Bacteria; phylum Bacillota; class Clostridia; order UBA1381; family UBA1381; genus Ornithomonoglobus_A. The sequence continues at coordinate 7,862 of JAZSPM010000013.1, forward strand.
AAAAATTAAAGCCGGAGATATGAAAGCACGTGAAACCTTCGTGCATGGGAATCTCAGACTTGTTCTATCAGTTATACAAAGATTTAATAACAGAGGCGAAAATGCAGACGATTTATTTCAGGTAGGATGTATTGGATTAATTAAGGCTATTGATAACTTTGATTTATCTCAGAATGTACAATTTTCCACATATGCCGTTCCTATGATAATAGGCGAAATCAGAAGATATTTAAGAGACAACAACGCAATCAGAGTCAGTCGTTCCCTAAAGGACATCGCATACAAGGCTTTAAGCGTAAAAGAAAGGCTTACCGTAAAAAACGCAAAAGAGCCTACTGTTTCAGAAATAGCAAAGGAATTGAATCTACCAAAAGAAGATGTTGTTTTTGCACTTGATGCAATCGCTGACCCTGTATCACTGTTTGAACCGATATATCACGACGGCGGCGAAGCGACATATGTTATGGATCAGGTAAAGGATACAAAAAATTCAGATGAAAGCTGGCTTGAAAATATTGCAATAAACGAAGCGATGAAGCATCTTGACGAACGTGAAAAGCATATTTTGAATTTAAGATTTTTCCAGGGCAGAACTCAAATGGAGGTTGCAGAAGAAATAGGAATATCACAGGCACAGGTATCAAGACTTGAAAAATCTGCATTAAAGCAGATGCGAAAATATGTATAGAAAAAAACCGGTTCATATGAACCGGTTTTTTTTGGCAGCGGGATCAGGATTCGAACCCGAACAGAATGAGTCAGAGTCATTAGTGCTACCCTTACACAATCCCGCTATGTTGTTCTCAACAACGAATATTATGATAACATAATTTTCTTCATTTGTCAATACTTTTTTCAAAAAAAATTTAAAAAATTTTGAATACAAAGATATAATATGCAAAAATATATTTTTTATTCCAAAGAAATGGTCTATATGCCCAAAAAATCAGAAAAATATTCGTAAATTTTTAAGAAATTTATAATATTATCTTGATTTTATTATTAAAAAGTGATATTATTATATTCAGGTATGTTATTAAGTCAATAAAAATACTTTAAGAGCTTTGCTCTTACGATATTTATTTTATAGGAGGTTTTTCCGATGACAAGAAAAATGAAAACAATGGACGGTAACAACGCTGCCGCTTACGCTTCATATGCGTTTACGGATGTCGCTGCTATCTATCCTATCACACCATCATCCACAATGGCGGAAGTTACTGACAAATGGGCTGCTTCCGGCATGAAAAACATTTTCGGTCAGCCTGTTAAGGTTGTAGAAATGCAGTCAGAAGCGGGTGCAGCAGGTGCTGTTCACGGCTCACTGTCAGCAGGTGCTTTCACAACAACCTACACAGCATCACAAGGCTTACTTCTTATGATACCGAATATGTACAAAATTGCAGGTGAACTTCTTCCCTGCGTATTCAACGTATCAGCAAGAACGATTGCGTCACACGCACTTTCAATTTTCGGTGACCATTCAGACGTCATGGCGTGTCGTCAGACAGGCTTTGCAATGCTTGCATCAACTAACCCTCAGGAAGCAATGGACTTAGGTGCTGTTGCACATCTTACATCAATAAAGGGTAAGATTCCTTTCCTTCACTTCTTTGACGGTTTCAGAACCTCACACGAATATCAGAAGGTTGCTTGTTGGGATTACAAAGACCTTGCAGAAATGGTAGACTGGGATGCTATAGCTGAGTTCAGACATGGTTCATTGAACCCTGAACATCCTGCTCAGAGAGGTACTGCTCAGAACAGTGATATTTTCTTCCAGTCAAAGGAAGCCGTTAACAGATATTACGATGCACTTCCTGAAATCACACAGGAATACATGGACAAGGTTAACGCTAAGATTGGTACAAACTACAAGCTATTTAACTATTACGGTGCAGAAGACGCTGAGCATATCATAGTTGCTATGGGTTCAGCTTCAGATACAATCGAAGAAACTATTGATTATCTTAACGCTAAGGGCGGCAAGTACGGTATGATTAAGGTTCGTTTGTTCAGACCTTTCTCAATCAAGCACTTTGTTGAGGCTATTCCTTCAACAGTTAAGACAATCTCAGTTCTTGACAGAACAAAGGAATCAGGTTCAGTTGGTGAGCCGCTATACCTTGATGTTGTATCAGCAGTTGCAGAAGCAGGCATTAACGCAAAGGTACTTGCAGGTCGTTATGGTCTTGCAGGAAAAGATACAACTCCTGCTTGTATTGTTGCAGTATTCAATAACAAAACAAAGAATCACTTTACAATAGGTATCGAAGATGACGTTACTAATTTGTCACTTCCTATCGAAGAAAATCCTGACACAACTCCTGCAGGTATTACAAGCTGTAAGTTCTGGGGACTTGGTGCAGACGGTACTGTTGGTGCTAACAAAAACTCAGTTAAGATTATTGGTGACCACACAGATATGAACGTTCAGGCATATTTTGACTATGACTCAAAGAAGTCAGGCGGTTTGACTTGTTCACATCTTCGTTTCGGTAATCCGAAAATCACATCAACTTATCTGATCTCAAAGGCAGACTTTGTAGCTTGTCACAAGGCTTCATATATCAGAACCTATAATATGGTTCAGGATGTTAAGCCGGGCGGTGTATTCCTATTGAACTGTTCATGGGGTCCTGCTGAGCTTGAAGAGCATCTTCCGGGTCAGGTTAAGAGATATATCGCAGAAAATAACATTCAGTTCTATACAATAGACGGTGTTAAGATTGGTAAGGAAATCGGTCTTGGCAGCAGAATCAACACTGTATTACAGTCAGCATTCTTTAAGCTTGCTAATATCATTCCTGAAGCAGACGCTATTCAGTATATGAAAGACGCTGCTACAGCTTCATACGCAAAGAAGGGTGAAGCTATCGTTAAGATGAATCACGACGCTATTGATGCAGGTGCTCAGCAGATTGTTAAGGTTGACGTTCCTGAAAGCTGGAAAAATGCAGTTGACGAAGACCTTTCAGTTAAATTTGAAGGTGACAGCGAGCTTGTGGATTATATCAATAATGTTCTATCCCCTGTTAACCACTTCAACGGTGCAAAGCTTCCTGTTTCAACATTTGTTCCTTATACAAACGGACAGGTTCCTCTTGGTTCATCAGCATTTGAAAAGAGAGGTATAGCTATTGACGTTCCTGAATGGAATTCAGATACTTGTATCCAGTGTGGTAACTGTTCATATGTATGTCCTCACGCTTGTATCCGTCCTGTTGTTCTTACAAAGGAAGAGCTTGAAAATGCTCCTGAAGGTATCAAGTACAAGGATGCTATGATGCTTGACGGTTTATACTATACAATGGCAATTTCAGTTCTTGACTGTACAGGCTGCGGAAGCTGTGCTAATGTTTGTCCTGCAAACAAGAAGAGCGACACACTTGTTATGAAGCCGCTTGATACTCAGCTTCAAGAACAGGCTAATTATGATTATGCTTCTGCACTTGGCGAAAAGCAAGCAGTTCTTGATAAGTTCCCTGCAACTAAACTAAAGGGTTCACAGTTCAAGAAGCCTTATCTTGAATTCTCAGGTGCTTGTGCAGGCTGTGGTGAAACACCGTATGCTAAATTAGTTACTCAGTTATTCGGTGACAGAATGTTCCTTGCTAACGCTACAGGATGTTCATCAATCTGGGGCGGTTCAGCTCCTTCAACACCATACTGCAAAGACGAAAACGGTTGTGGTCCTGCTTGGGGTAACTCATTGTTTGAAGACGATGCTGAATTCGGTTACGGTATGTATATTGCTCAGAACACATTGAGAGAAAGAAATATTGAAAAGCTTGAAAAGATAGCTGCAGAAAACTCAGATGTTAAACCTGCTATTGATAAGTTTATAGAAACAAAGAATGATGCAGTTGCTAACAGAGTTGCTACAGATGAATTGCTAAAGGCTATCGCTAACCTTTCATCACAGGAAGCTAAAGATGTTCTTGCGGACAAGGAATTCCTTTCAAAGAAGTCATGCTGGATATTCGGTGGTGACGGTTGGGCTTATGATATAGGCTTTGGCGGCCTTGACCATGTTCTTGCATCAGGAGAAAACGTAAACGTTCTTGTATTCGATACAGAGGTTTACTCAAACACAGGCGGTCAGTCATCAAAATCAACTCCTACAGGTGCTATCGCTCAGTTCGCAGCTGCAGGTAAGGAAGTTAAGAAAAAGGATTTAGCTGCTATTGCTATGTCATACGGCTATGTATACGTTGCTCAGATTTCACAGGGTGCTAACCCACAGCAGTGTCTGAATGCAATTATCGAAGCCGAAAGCTATGACGGTCCTTCATTGATTATTGCATACGCTCCATGTATCAACCATGGTATCAAGGGTGGTATGTCAATAGCTCAGACAGAAGAAAAGAAGGCTGTTGAGGCAGGTTACTGGCATCTATTCAGATATGACCCAAGACTTGCTCTTGAAGGTAAGAACCCATTCCAGTTAGATTCAAAGGCTCCTACAATGGACTATGAAGACTTTATCATGGGAGAAGTTCGTTACAGCTCACTTGCTCTTGCAAATCCTGAAAGAGCTAAGGAGTTATTCGCTAAGGCTAAGAAGAGTGCTGAAGAAAAATACGAAAAACTTGTCAAATTAGCTTCTGCTGAATAATAGATAATATTAAATACAGCCGCATTTATGCGGCTGTATTTTTATCTTAGCAGTTTTTAATTATAATGTTATTTCAAAATTACCCTTTGACTTCTTGAAGAAATTAATTTCTTTTGTCACTGTCTTTCCGTTTGCTGTTATTTCAACATCATATTTACCGTAGAAGCCCTTGAACTTAGCTTTTCCATCCTCATTTGATTTTATTGTTTCTTCTGTATGCCATACCTTTTGGAATAAATCCTTAATCATGTAATATGCAGGTTTCGGAGTAAAGTCAAAACGAATCAACCCACCATAATAATAGTTTTCACCTGATGTCATATCTCCTTGAGGAGCAAATGCGGCATATCCGTCAACAAGATTCCAATAAATAATCTGCTCAACATTTTCATGCGAGAACCATATTGAATACAAATTCTTTATAATCTCTGCCTGAAGTGCTTCGTCCTCTTCACTGTTTGAATATGCAGGAATAGTAACCTCTGTAAGCTGTAGCGGTTTATTGAATTTTGAATACAAATCCATTATCTTATAAAGATGCTTCGGGTCATAATATTTTGCAGTAGCCCTTTGTTCATCCTCTGCACGGAAGAACATATGATACTGCATACCTATCGCATCAATCGGAGCACCGTTATGAATTGCATTTGCAATATAGGAATAATAGCTGTCTGTTACTCTACCGTTTTCATCCCAAAAGCTTGACCATTCATTTATTACAAGCTGATTAGAATTAAAATATTTTCTTGCGGTTTTAAATGCAAACTCTATAAAATCATCTTCATCATAAAGAGCAGTTTTTCCTTCGCCCCAGAACATTTCATTTGTTACTTCTATTGTATTGATTTTATCTCCATAACGTTCTGCTATTTCCTTACAGCGTCTTTCATATTCTTTTTTACACTCAGCAACATCTGCATCATAAAGCCATTTTGGAAACCAACCATCATACGCAAGAGCGTGTTCTCTTGGTTCTATTCCGTTTTGCTCGCAAAATTCCATACACAAATCCGTCGCAGGACGTCTGTAAATTTTAGGACTATCCTTATCGTATCTTTGTTTTCCCTTTTCAGGCTCTAAATCCGACCAATAGAACGGAAGTGTAGCCATATTAAATGCTTCGGCAAAATACTTTTTATAAAGTTCGTTCTTTTCGGGAGTTTCAAGCTCATCAAGCATGAACAGATTTGCCCCGTATTTAAACTCATGAGTTTTCTGATTCACCTTTATCTGTACATCCTTTACAGGATTCCCCTCGGAGTCCTTTACAGTAATTTCTGCATATCCCTTACGGTTACGCTCTATACCTGTATTTATCATATCCTCCATATATGCCTTGTTTTCTTCAAATTGTTTTAATACATCTCTTCTTGACATTTTCATTTCCTCCTTTATAATGCACTTTGTGTATCGTTTGGGTCACCATTTCTTGCAAGATAATATTCTTCTGTCCAGTCAAGTCCTCTGTATTCTGCTGCTCTGTCATCTTTTTCAATAAAGTCCATAAGCAAATCAAGCATTTCCTCTGTCCATGTGTTTTTATCAATCTGTGCGGTTGTGAACTTGTTAAGGCTAATCATTTCAAATCCAAACAAGTCTTTAACCTGAGTTTTGGCAGCTCCACCAACTACTTCTGCAACAAGATGACTTGGTATAAATAGCACTCCGCCGCCTGCTCCGAAAACAACGTCGCCGGGTAAACATATAGCGTTACCGATTCTTGTAGCAGTATTATAGCCTGTCATTATGAAATCACGGATAGGTGTCGGGTCGATGCCTCTAAAATAAACTTGAGTATTTTCTACCTTTTTCATTTGCTCGGTGTCTCTTACTCCACCCCAGATAACAGCTCCGCCGTTTTCGTTCTTAGTTTTATTCTTTAATGCTGTTGTAAGGTTTCCGCCAAGATATGTACCCTTATAAATTTTATCATACATATCAATTACAGGAACATCATATTCCATAAGATTATCAATTACCCATTGATTATATGTACCGGTTCTGTTTTCGCTTCTGCCAATATCCTTTGTAACCTCGTCAAGGTCAGGTCTGTATGGGCAGTATGTAGCAGTTACAGCACGTCCTATAAGCTTTCTGCCGTCATCATGAAGCGTTTGCAGTCTACCCTCAAACTGACTTTCATAGCCTTTGACAAATATAGGCTTCCAAACTTCTTCAAGAGTAAGCGTTTTAAGAGCCTTTAAATACTTTTCATCAACCTTCGGTCTTCCGTCAGGCAATCTCTCCCCTTTCCATTGCGGTGTTAACGCAATTATTTCCTCTTTGTCATTAAAATGCATTTTTATCTTCCTTTCTGTTATATATTTTTTATAATTTCATTCCACCGTCTACTACAAGGTCAATACCTGTTATATATCTTCCGGCATCAGAGCATAAAAGCAGTGCTGCTCCTGACATATCCTCTGCATCTCCTGCATATCCCATAGGAATGCCCTGCATCACAAGCTTATTGTATTCCTTGTCGGCAAGAGCTTCTTCATTTCTTGGAGTTGCTATTACACCGGGTGCAAGGTTATTGACAGTAATCCCAAAAGGTGCAAGCTGCTTTGCAAGATTTGTAACCAAGCTCATCTGAGCTGATTTTGAAGCAGCATAAATTGCCATATCCTTATGTGGCTTATACTGCTGAACACTGCCGACAGTCACTATTCTGCCCCATTTATTTTCCTGCATCTTTTTTGCATATTTCTGAATTGCCTCAAATGAGCTTTTAAAATTTGTTCTTATCTGAACATCAAGTTCATCAGATGTTATTTTATCCCATGCATTCCTAATCTGAACAGAAGCGTTCAGAACAAGAATATCAACATCGCCTGTTGCTCTATACAGCTTATCAATACAGCCATCTTCTGATAAATTCGCACATACAGGAACAGAATTTTTAATTTGCTCCGAAGCTCTTTTGCACTTTTCCATATTTGAAGCACCATGTACAAAAACCTTTGCACCATGCTCTGACAAGCACTTAGCTATTGCAAAGCCTATGCCCTGAGTTGAGCCTGTTACAAGCGCTGTTTTTCCTGTTAAATCAAACATTTACTTTCTCCCTCCTCATAGTGGTACTCACTGTTTTTTTCGCCAGTATCACTATTCTCTACTACAATAACTTTTGAGTTTTCAGACATAGATATACAGTGCCATTCGCCACATTTCACATTGTAAATCTTACCCAATTCCATAATATATTTTTTCTTTTCTTTTCCAATGTACAAAGTCGCTTGTCCAGAAATAAGCACAAAAACCTCATCTGTTTCTAAGTGCCTCTCCATTTTGCATAAATTCTTATCAAGCAACCTTTCAGTCGAATTAACTAATGCTACTCTCCACCCATTATAATCAAGCATAGGTTTATAGCCTTCACCATTAAACTCATATATTTCCAACCCCATATTAAATCGCCTCCAGAATCCCTTTTAGATATCCGATAGCGTATAGCCTTCCCAATGCTGTATATCCTGCGGTTTCCTGTTTTTCGCCCGCCATTAAAGGAACATGGTCAACCCTTATTGGTACATCAACATTACATGATTTATAGAGTTTCATGATGTCAGCCATATTAATTTCGCCGTTATCATGGAAAGTCTCACGAAAGCTTGTTTTTACGCCTGTCGCATTTCTGAAATGTATAAACATTATTTTATCCGCAAATCTCGGAATAATTTTGTTCAAATCCTCACCCATCATTTTATATGTCGCCTGACACATTGTGATACCAAGGTTTTTGGACTTTTTAATATTCATTGCTTTTTCAATATTATCAGCACTTATCATAATTCTTTCCACATCACCAAGACGCGCTAAAGGCGGATCGTCAGGGTGCAGTGCAAGATTTATATTATACTTTTCTGCATACGGAATAACCGCATCTATGAAATATTTATAATTATCCCAAAGCTCCTGCTGAGTTATTTTTTTATCAGTCGGTGTAAAGTCATTTACATCAAAGCCTGTAACCAACGCTCCTCCACGCTCCTGTATCTCACTCGAAGTCCTGAGCCATCCGATATGTGCCATCCAGTTAAAGCATATTGTACGAATATCAAGCTTGTCCATAAACGAAAACATTTTTATTACTTTTTCAATACATTCATCACGCTTTTCATCACCTGCTTTAATATGGTCATGAAGCTCATTCGGCATAGGTTCTATTATGACGGGAGTTATGCCAAAATCAGTGAATCTTTTATGCACAGCTTCCCAATGAGAATAATCACAAATATCAAACTCCGCAGTTTCAGGCAGACGTATAACTCCATGCTTTACTCCGCACTGCTTTGCAAAATCCCATGTTATATCTCTTTCACTTCTGAAATAATCCGTTAAAAGCATTTATTTAACTCCATTCTCTGTCGTTAGCCCATTCATTATCCCATTGCGTTGTAGGCTCCCACTGTCCCGGATAATCCTTATGAATATGCTCCGCTATAAGCTCTTCATTAAGTGCATCAATACCAAGTCCCGGCTTATTCGGAACATTAACAAAGCCATCCTTGAAGATAGGATTGTCAATACCGATTGCAAGGTCATTCCACCATGGAATGTCCACTGAATGAAATTCAACAGCAAGGCAATTCTGAACCGCTGCAGCTGCATGAACCGCCGCCATACATGCAATCGGACTTTCTGCCATATGTATTGCCATCGCCACTCCATACTTATCGCACATATTACCAAGCTTTTTCATTTCCAATGCACCGCCGACTGTAAGCATATCAGGATGCACAACCGATACTCCACCACTCGCCATAAGAGGCTCAAAATTTTCTGCAAGATATATATCCTCGCCTGTACAGATTGGTACATTACAAGCATTGGCAATCTTTACATAGTGATTTGTATAATGCCACGGTGCTATATCCTCAACCCATGCAATATTATACTTTTCAAGACGTCTCGCAAAGCGTATGCAATCCTCAATGCATACATGACCGAAATGATCAATAGCAAGCGGAACCTCATAGCCAATCACATCACGAACCTGTTTTACATAATCCTCAAGATAGTCCATACCCTTTTCTGTAAGATGAATACCTGTTGCATGATGAGGAATTGTAAATATCTCGTAGTTCTTGCCAAGCATCAAATCACGGTCAATAGAGCCTGACTGATGGTTTATAGCCTTCATGGAGTATTTTTTAATATCCTCCAAAAATCCCGACGGTGCGTTTAAACATCCCGGTTCATCAAGCATAAGCTCAATACCCAAATCCATTTTCAGGAATGTAAAGCCCTGTTCCATACGTTTCTTTAAAGCATGGCCCATATCTGTTCCCGTATGCTTTCCGTCAACATCTGTATCACAATACATTCTGACCTTATCACGGAACTTACCGCCAAGCATCTGCCATAGCGGAACACCCCATGCTTTACCTGCCAAGTCCCAAAGAGCTATTTCTATACCTGAAACACCGCCTCCTTGACGTGAGTGACCGCCAAATTGCTTTATTCTTCTGAACAGCTTATCAACATTACAAGGATTTTCACCTACAAGTCTTGATTTTAACATAAGAGCATATGTAGCACTTGATGCATCTCTTACTTCGCCGTAACCAACTATCCCCTGATTTGTGTAAATCTTTATCAATGGGCAGTGCTTTGGTGCTCCATTAATATTTGTTACTCTTATATCCGTTATTTTTAATTCTGATGGATTAGAGCAAATGTTTATATTCTCGCTCAACATTTCTTTAATTGATGTATTCATAATATTCCTCCTTGACATTTTGTCCCTTTTATTTTATAATTAGAGTATAACATAGCAAAAACACAAATTCATCCGCTATGTTTCAAAGTTTATCCACTATATTTGGATTTTGAGGAGAATATCATGCAGTTTGCAGAGAAATACTTATACGATAAACAAAATCAGCCATTACTTAAGATTTACCATTCTGTTGTTGCTGCCGGAAAACGTCAGTATTGGGAGCATCATCATACAGAATGTGAGCTATCCTTTGTTTTATCGGGCGGCGGGAATTATCTCGTCGATAAAAAGGATTATACTTTTCAAAGAAACGATGTACTGATTTTTAATTCAGAGGAACGCCATTTCATATCGGAAATAAGCGATTGTGAACCCTTCGAAATGATAGGAATAAAATTTGAGCCGAGAATTTTGTGGTCAGACGGAGATTTTCCGGATAGTAAAGAGCTTTTACGCATATTTTTTAACCGAAGTAAAAGCTTTGAAAATCTTATAGACCGTAACAACCCATCAACCGCTGAAATTGCAAAGCTTATTTTTTCAATAGAGCACGAGCTTGAAGAAAAAAATTTCAATTATCAGATGCTTGTAAAAATGCATTTATTTACTATTCTGACACTTCTTATACGAAACTACGGATATGTTGCAGAAGAAGCGGCGTATACGAAATACAAAGATGTTTTTACAAGACTTAATCAAACACTTACTTACATAGATGAAAATCTATCTCAGCCCCTGGAGCTTGAAGCCCTCGCAAAAATTGCAATGATGAATAAAACATATTTTTGTACGGTATTTAAAAAATTCAACGGAATTTCTCCATGGGATTATATTTCTATAAAAAGAACAGAAAAAGCAATACAGCTTTTAAAGACAACTAACCTTACAAAGCTTGAGATTGCCATGCAATGCGGATTTTCAAGTCACTCAAACTTTTATAAAATATTTAAGAAAATAACAGGAAAATCCCCGAGCTTTTATTCCGGAGTATGAATAAAGCTCAGGGATTTTTTAATTTTGACAATTATAAAGCATAACTGTACCCTCTGCACGGGTAATACTGTTATTCGGGCGTATAGTATTATCGCTATAGCCTTTTACTATTCCGGCACTTACAAGCTTTGTTATACCGTCTCTTGCCCATTCAGGAATATCGTCATCATCTGCAAATGCAGTTTCTGAATAATTTTCAATCTGCAATACACGATTAAGCATCGTCATAGCCTCTGCTCGGGTAACAGGACTGTTCGGGTCAAAATACAGCGTTTCTCCTCCGTCATCGGATTTGCCGTTCATTATACCGCTGCCGTAAACTGCTTTAATGTATGGAACCGCCCATTCCTGTATATAACTATAATCTTCAAACGGAAGCTGTACACTTTCATATTCTGATAAATCAAGCTTTTGGAATCTGCTGATTATTGCCGCAAATTCCGAACGTGTCATCTGATTATCAGGATTAAAGATATATCCGTTTTCAGTTTCTGTTCCGTTTATTATTTCAATATCAGACATTGCTTCTATCTGTTGCTTTGCCCAATGCATCTGAATATCCGAAAAATACTGTCTGTGTACAGTTATAGAATATTCCTTATCATGAACTTTTACAAGCACGTTACCAACTATATCAAAATATATTTTTCTGTCGTTTAAAACCGCATTTTCAACACTTATTTCAACACCTGATGTATCTTCCATTTTATAATTATTGGTATCATAGCATTCAATATTTAATTCAGCTTCATCTCCAAGATAATAGGTATCGTATAGATTCTGTACGTTTGCTATCCATATTTCTCCCGTAGGCTTTCTGTTATCCTTTAAGAAAATATAGTTTGCCACACTTCTCGGATTTCCGTCAGAAGGACTGTTCATCACTTTAAAGCTGTCACTTCCGCTAAGAAGTGCACTCATAACAGTTGAGCCACCTCCGTCAAGATTTATTGCATCTACACAGCCAAGCTCTTTCATCCTATGTGCCAAATCAGTTATAGTTGCTCCGTAGCTGTAGCCGGTTTGTCTGCCATCAAGAGTATACATAATAATATTACCATCAGGCTTTATACCTATTGCAGTTCTTGGTGCTATTCCTGCTTCAAAGCCCGAACCTATCTCGCCGTTTTTAAGAAGTCTGCCGCCAACTGTGCTTGTTCCCTCAACAGCTTCACCCCAAAGATTTTTTTCAGAATTAACTGCTCTTATTTGTAACGTAACTTCATCACCTATATTTAAACCGTTAATGAAATCCTTCATTTCAGGCTTGCCAAAATCCTTATCTATAACAAGGATAATTTTACCGTCAGGTATTGCTATTTCTCCATGATATTCAAAATGCTCTTCAACAGTTATTTGCATATCTGTATTTATCTTCATGTCGCCCTCTGATGGTGAGCATATTACAAAAATACAGTTTCCGTTGGTTTTTGAATTATTACCGAATTTATCATTAAGCATGAATATCGGGTCAAAGCCGTGCTGATACCATTTATTAAGACACATTATATCAACACTTTTTCCATTATGCAACGCTGTAATATCCACCTCAAGATTATCTATAAAAGCCGTACCGTCCTCACGGAAACCTATCGCAGGCTGTGCTTCGTCAACCTTAGAAACCAACTCTCCGCCACTTATGGTAGTTCCCATAGGCAGTCCTGTTTTAAAAGAAAAATAATCTGCGTTTATACCTGCAACTACTCTGTTACCTTCATCATATACTTTATCAGCCACCGTATTTATATCAGACTGTCCCCATTGCGAGCCATCGTTTGCCACTACAGGAACGGCATCGGTATTAGGCGTATATTCAACATAAAATTCCGTTTGTTTACCTACAAGCTCGTCATCAAATTCTGTTTTATGAAAAACGCTGTATGCACCCATATCATTTGAAAAACTGTTTAATACGTTCCCAAACACAGCCGCATCAACAGATATGCTATGAATGAGAAGTAATGCAACAATCAATGCTGTTTTTTTCATTAATACAACCTTCTTTACTTTTAATCTTTTTCTATTGTATCATAAAAAAGCATTCTTGTAAATTGTATTTTTTGTAATTCTTATGATTTTGTTCTTACAAATGAAATATCTATTATTTTTTCATTATTTTTACTGTAATGTCCTGCCTTCACTACCCATTCCGCATCTTCAAATGTTGCCCTGTGACGATTTTCCAAAGCTGTTATATTAGACATAGTCTGAAGCATCTTAACGCCATCTCGTCCGTTCTTTGCGTAATCTGCTATATATTCAAGCGCTTCATTATCAACCGACAATCCTATTTTTTCTTTTGCATTGTTTAATATAGAAATTATATTTTCTCTTGTCAGTTCCGAGAAAAACACCTCAACGCATCTTGAACGAATCGCCTCAGGGATATCCTCCGGCTTCTTTGTTGTTGCACCTACCAATCTGAAATCCGCAGGCAGTCCGTTCCGGAAAATATCATGAATGTACGTCGGTATTTTTTTACAGCTTTCCGAATAATACGCACTTTCAAAATATACCTTTCTATCCTCAAGAACCTTTAAAAGCCTGTTCATCTGTTCCGGATGAAGCTCACCTATTTCATCTACGAACAATACTCCACCGTGAGCCTTTGAAACAGCACCCTCTTTAGGCTGAGGTACTCCGGCTTCTCCATATACTCCCGCACCCTGATATATAGGGTCATGAACAGAACCGATTAACGGATCTGCAACACTTCGTTCATCGTAACGCATAATAGTTGCATCTGCTTCTATAAACTTTGCATCCTTTAAAAACGGTGTACCGATACTCTTTTTTGCTTCTTCAAGAGCAAGCCTTGCGGCGGCAGTTTTCCCCACTCCCGGAGGCCCGTATATAATAACGTGCTGAGGATTTTTACCGCACAGTGCCGCTTTTAATGCTTTAATTCCATCCTCCTGTCCTACAATCCCGTCCATATGCGAAGGACGAGCCGCCTCCGTAAGAGGTTCGGTAAGAGATATATGACGCATTTTATTTATTCTTTCTGCCTCTGCCTTGTTATCAGCATTTGCAATCTTCTCTATTCCGCCTTCGTTCCTTAGCTTCATAAAAAAATACATTCCGATTACTATAGTAAAAAACAGCTGTATTGCCGCTATTAATCCATTCATTTTTATTTCCTCCGTTAAAATTACCTTTAATTTTATTTTTTCATGGTTTTTAATTCTTATGCTTAAAATAAAAATTGGTAAATTTATTTTAAAATCGAGGAGATAAAAGAACGGCTTAAAACCTACAGTTTAGCCGTTCTTGTTGCTTTTATGCTTTTAATTAATTCAGTATTTGTCCGTTATTTGTCCGTTACAATGTATATCATATTCCAAAAGTATTTAACCTATGTTATGCTTTTCTTACTTCTTTATCCACTTCGCAACCCTATACACCACAACGCAGGTCCAGAGCTTCATATGATTCAAGCCAAGATCTCCATTTGAGTTTGTGCCGGTGATGATTCCGTTATCAACACACCACTGTACCGCTTCCCTTGCCCATGCCGGCATATTCGAGTCTATGTAGTTGTAGATAAAATCACCGCCGATTGCTTCCTTTAGTCTTTGATTCTCTGCTCTGATTTCCGCAATTTCCTGCTTTAATTCCTCATACTGA
>JAZSPM010000170.1:0-8940 GCA_045537455.1 Candidatus Ornithomonoglobus sp.
CGTTCGATTACAAGGTCATTATAGCGTATCCATTGGTCAGGGTCGGTGACATTGTAGCAATAATAAAGGCTGACAAGTATCACAGGTGCAGCTTCGCCGTTTTCCATGCATTTTCTCAGTTCAGGACAGTTGCCGAATCGCCAGATGCCGTCTGTCAGGAAGAATACAGGATAGGTCTTGTCCTTGTCGTAATTGGGTGGGAGTGTCACATGAACAACAAATGATCTATCAAGTTCTTCATCGTAAAAATATATCTCGTCAACGGAATCCTTTATTGCTTCCACTGCAGCACGGTCATATTCCCAGTCGCTTCTGTAATTATGAAGTGCAGACCAGAGATACAACGATTGGTCGCTCGCATCGACAGAGCCTTCGGGAAGCGTTTCATAATTGCCGTTTTTCAGTGCTTCATATGCAAGCTGAACATGCAGGATCTCCATTTCAGTTACTTCATTGGTGTAACCTAACTTGGAATCATGTTCTCTGATATAGTCGAGATATTCCTCAAATGAATCAAAAGAGAGTTTTTCTTCTTTCCACTCACCGTTTTCTCCCATTGTGCCAGCAACAAAGTTGAATGGTTTGCCATCATTAAAATCATCTGCATTAGGGACAAGTCGCTGAACGATATACCCATCAACAAGAATGTAGGGATTAAGCGGAAAGGAGTCTTCCCCTTTTTCCTCAGCGATTCTGATATCCTCCATAGCCGCCTCATACTCTTCATCGGTTATCCAGTTTTGCTCATGATTGGTCTCGACATTTTTACGATATTCGTCATAGGTCATTGTTGCGAACTCCACGCTGACCTGATGTTCAGCCTGTGGGTCTGCATTTGGCTTTTCGATTTCGTCAAGAAGCGTGAGAGCGTGCTTATCCACGTTTATAAGCTCTGTCTCCGTCATTTTGTTGGTAAGCTTTGTAGGTGATACTGTCTGCGGCTGTTCCGTTTCAGCGGTATTGCTTTCAGTGGTAATACTGCTTTCCTGCTGAACAGAGCTTTCAGGTTGCGAAGTGCTTTCCTGCTTGTTATCACAGGCGGTGACTGGTAATGTCATTGCAAGAAGTAAAAGAAATGTGACTAATTTTTTCATTGTTATGCCTTTCTGCTTTTTATTTTGATCTGTTAACCAATTCGGTTATTTCTATTATACACTACTTTCTCGCAAAAGTCAATTAATTATGCAAAAATTTTGATTTTTACTATACAAATACATGCAAATAACCGCCTATGATTCGCTGCCACAGACAGTTGTTGACAGTATTAAGGGCATCTCTAAAACCCGTTTGATTAAAGAAAAAACAGATAGGTGCGGCAACTGCAAGGAAACCTTCCGAAGGCGTGCTATCGCACTCCAAGGGAGGTTGACGAAGCAGATGTCGTGCATAGCTGTTTTTTCTCAAAAGGGGTTTTTAGAGATGCCCTTAAGTTTGACAAATAAGAGTCAACCAATTATTTCGTGATAATTTACCGACTGTATTATACAGCCAATATCTTCTAGTTTTGCAATAATATTTTTAATGTACCAAGATGCATCGGTAAAATCATTGCATACTATTTTTCTGTTGATGTTAATATTAACCTGAATTTCCTTTGTGTTTTTTGCTAGTATTGATATACCTTTATCTGAATTCAGATAATAAAGTATAACACCGCATAATTCACCACGTTCTTGCTTATCAGATATGATTGATAATAGTTCGTTAACTGATAATGGCTGCGATTCCCAATTGAAAACATCATCGTCATGTAACGGCAAAAACTCCTTCCGATTGTTAGAATAGCCCCAGCCAATCTGATTAAATGCCACAATAATTTCCGCAATACTGTTTGAGTATAAACTACAATCAAGAACAAAATATGATTCTCTTGCCATATTACTTACCCCTAAATCCAGATTTACCGACCTGCTCCGTTTTCTCTATTATACACCTTTTACTCAAAGAAGTCAACTCGAAATCTCAACTGATGGCAACATCACAAACGTACACCGCAACACAAATGGGAATGTGTATACTAATAGAGATTCCCTTACGTTTCATTACGATATCATCGCATATCTCTCTCCGAAAATTATTTTCTCCATAATAATTTCGGGAGAAATTTCTCCGCCGATTACCATATCAAAAATATTCGGTGTAAAGCCTGATACAAGTGCAGCTCCTGTCTGTGAACGCTTTACAGGCATATTACTCTGACGGCTGTTCACATTCCAGAATATCACCTGCGGGAGCTTATATCTAAAGTGTCTGTATTTCTTTTCCATTGCTTCAAATACAGGGAAACTATTTCCTCCCTCAACACAGTAATCGAATTCCATATCAGAAATTATATAAAGCTTTGCAGGCATTTCATCTGCACTTACTTTATTTTTCACAGCAGTACGCAGTATAAGGTTAAATACAGCTTCAATATCGGTATTTGCTACCTCGTTGAATGTATTGCAGAATTGCACTTGGTCAACTATATTCTTACCCTTGATTTCAACAAGACGTGGATGTTTTGAAAAAGTTATAAAGTGATTTGCAAATTGACCCTTGTTATGCTGTGCAAAGTATATACCTAATGAAAGTGCTGCGTCAATGGGACGTATTCCCCTGCCGCAGGTCATAGAGCCTGAGCCATCAACAACTGCAATTGCATTTTCAGTATTATTTCCGAAATCGGGCAGATTTCTCCACGTTGTATCAAGAGAAAGACGCTCTGCTTTTGACAATTTTGCATCAAGACATCTGCGTACTATTTCATATGGATAAAGGGTTGAAGTATTCAGCTTTGCCTCTCCCCTGTCAACAGCACGAAGATATTCCGTATAACGTATACCGTCATTTCTTATGAATGCCCTTCTGTACTTCATCATAGCACATGAGGGCTGTTTTTCATAATCAAATGTGTAGTCACTCACACGCAGGCGGTTTTCAATTATATCAGTATATCTGCGAAGTTCCGAAAGAGTCTGACGGTAATCTTTTTCAGTCATTCCAAGCAGTTTTACTAATTTTTTTGCTGTTATCCTTGTTTGTGCAGATGAAGCATTTACAGAGGGCAGCCATTTTGCAAGCAAAGATACCTTTCCGCCATTTTTATATGAATTGATATCCTCGTTAAGCTGTCGGCGAATTTCCTCAACTGCAGATTTTTCGCAGAGAGTTCCTATAAGACAGCACAAATCGTCGAAACGTCCGTATTCAGCTATATAAGGAATATTTCTTAAAACGGCATCAGCACAGTAATCCGCAAGAGTTCTCATGGCAATTCTGAAAAATCTTCTTTCGCCTAATCCACCACGTATATCTCTTGTGAAAAATACTATTTTCATTGTCTTTTCAGGATTTTCAATGAACGCACAAATTACAGCTTCTGCAATATCCTTTACGGAGGCATTACGCATTGCACCTGCTCTGAAAAATAGGTCAAGGCAGTATGACTCTGTTGTATTATAGGTCTTTGCTCCGTTTTCTGTGTATGTAATTCTGTTTTCCTTTTTTAATAATTCAAGCATAATAATCCTCCTGTTCTTTCAAGACAGCCATACTTGCAGGATTCGAACCTGCTAATCACCATTTAATAAGTTGCTGTATCTGTCTTTGGTTTAATAATAGACAAGGCACATTATATCAATACCAATGATTAAAATTTTGCTGTTAGTGCCTTTTTGCTTTACACGGTTCTTTGATTTTCCATAATATCATCAAATTGTTGCTGTTTGAACCGTTTAAATCTAATACACGGTGCCGTGGGAGTTGAACCCAATCTGAAAGACTGCCATTAATTGCTGTCAGCACCGTTAAAAGCTATAGCAAACGACAAAATCTTTTGGCGTTTGCTATTTGCCGATCCGCACGGAGCAAACTTTAGTTTGCGGATGTGCGAGGCACTTTAAATAATTAATCCTATCCCTTTACAACTCCAACTGTGAAAAGCTTCTTCACAGGCTCTACAAGGTCTGTCTGATTTGCCATTACATCATCTATATCCTTATACGCAAAACGTGATTCCTCTGCAACGTCAGATTTATTGTACTTTGCAAGAACTACATTCTGCTCTTTCAAATCGCACATTACCTTATCTACAGGGAATGTCGCAACTGCGGCAGTACGGGAATAAACTCTGCCTGCTCCGTGAGATGATGACATAAAGCTTTCAGGATTTCCCTTTCCCCTTACGATATAGCTGAATGAACCCATTGCTCCGGGAATTATAGCCAGCTGCCCCTCTGCGGCACGTATTGCACCTTTACGGTGTACCCATACATTTTTATCGTAATGATTTTCCAAAGCCGCATAATTATGGTGACAGTTTATTTCATTCATAAAATTCGGCTCTATACCTGTATATTTCAAAATATACCTTGTAAATATCTCCTTTACCTTGGTAAGCATAATATTCCTGTTCTCATAGGCAAAATCCATAGCAAGCTGCATCCAATGGATATATCTTTCACCCTCATCCGTATCAACGGGGAGGAAATGAAGATTCCAGGACGGGTCTACGGAAGAATGCCATTTTGCATTGAGATTTGCAGCAATTTTATTGAAATACTGCCCGATCATATTACCAAAATGACGGCTTCCCGAATGGAGCATTATACAGCACATTCCGTTTTCATCTTCCTGAAGCTCAATAAAATGATTTCCGCCGCCAAGAGTTCCTGCCTGAAAATATCCCTCATCAATCTGCGGAATAAGTTCAGCATCAGCCTCATAAAGCTGCATTTCTGCTTTGGCTTTGTCAAGTACCGCTGATTCCTGCGGATTCTTATAATGATTGAAGCCTGTTGGAATATTTCGCAGAATATCGCCGCATATAGCCTGTACAAGATTTCCGCTTCCTGTTATAGTATCACGGAGAAGTGATACAGGAATATCAGTCTGAACAAATGCCATTCCACAGCCTATATCCACACCTACTGCATTGGGAATTACAACACCGTCGCAGGCAATTACTCCGCCGATTGGCATACCCTTTCCTGCATGAGTATCAGGCATAAGTGATATCCATTTATAAGCAAAGGGAAGCTTTGAAAGATGTTCAGCCTGCTCCCTGCATTTTTCATCAATCGCCTCGTATGAGGACTGCCATATTTTTATTGGTTTCGCATTTTTTATTGTATGTACAAACATTTTCTTTGCCTCCTTGTGCAATTAAATTTTATACTAATCCCTAAAATGTTAGTAGACAAAGATGATGAGCAGAAATGCTGTATGTCAAGGCGGACGACGAAAGCATACTGTCGTATGGTGAGGAAGTCCAACGACGACATACTGCTTTTTTGCCATTAGATTTGTCTACTGTTGTTTCAGGGATTAGTATTAGTATTTCGTTTGTCTATGTATGTATTATATCATATAAAAATGGAAAAATCATATAAAAAAATCTGCGAACACTTATTTACTACTTGAATTAAATGTGAATTTCTGTTATTATATATAATGTAATAAGTTTATCATGCAAAGAAAGGAGCATTAACCATGAGCGGATTTTCTGAACTAATAAAGAATTTCGATAAAACAAGGGATTATGTCCGTGATTTCTTCATATATGGTTTTAAGATGCGTAATGACTTTGAAAGAAAAAGTTCACGTACATATGACGATGAAAAACGGAGAGTTGAAAGCTGGCTGGGGAATTACGTGCGTTACGATGATTCTCAAAGAGGCAGACAAATGTCAATTACTGTTGACAGCGGCCATATTGCTGAAAATCCCCTTTATCAGGCTTACTACTCCAAAAGTTTTACTGACAACGATATAAAGCTTCATTTTTTGATTATTGATATTCTTTTTAATGGAGAATGTTTATCTTTGAAAGAACTTGTAAATCGTCTTAATGATGATTACGGACAATTTTTTGATGAACAGACTGTCCGCAATAAACTGAAAGAATATGTAAAAGAGGGTATACTTCTCACGGAAAAACGTGGTAAAACTGCATATTTCAGCCTTTGTACAGACAGGGTTGAAGAATACATCAATGAATTCCACGGACTTAATGATGCTTTGAAATTCTTCTCTGAAACGGGTGAATTCAGCGTTGTGGGAAACAGTATTCTTAAATCAGCTGAAATAAAAAACGACTTATTTTACATAAAGCACAACTTTATTGTTCATACTCTTGAAGATTCAATTCTCCCCGAAATTATATCGGCAATAGAACAAAAGAAATTTGTTTCTTTTCATACTTTTTTTGCCAAAAACAGGCTTAACAATGCAGTTTTGACAGGTGAAAATATAGTTATACCAATGCAGATATTATGTTCAATTCAGACAGGCAGACGATACCTTGTGGGATATATTCCAAAATACAAGCGTTTCAATTCGTTCCGTCTTGACTTTATCAGAAATGTTAAAACAGGAGAAATCTGCAATGAATATGATGAAATCCATAATAAGTATCTGCGAAATATTCATAAATGCTTTGGTGTTTCCTTTGGTATGCGGCAGGATAACGGAAACGTCGAGCCGTTAAAACTTACATTGAAAATTGATGAAAATTCCGAGGATTTCATTATTGAAAGACTTCAAAGAGAAAAGAGAAACGGTACTCTTGAAAAAATCGGAGATAATCTTTTCGTTCTGACTATTGATGTTTTTGACCCCAATGAAGTAATGCATTGGGCAAAGTCATTTATCGGCAGAATAATTTCTATTGAGGGCGGCAATAAAAATATACGTCAGCGTTTTTACAGAGATATTATAAGAATGAATAAAATGTATGGGAGGGATTAAATGAATATTTTCAGCGAAATATACGGTTCCTATTTTCGAATTACCGCAAAGCTTATGAAAAAAGAACAGCTTTCGGACAATGAAATAATCAATGTTGTAAATAATGAAGGATTTCGTGACTCCATATTATTTCTTCCTCAAAAACTTATACCGCAGAAAGATAATTCTGATTGGGGACTTTTCAAAAGAAACGCAGACGATACACTCTCCCCTGTTATCAAAAATAAGCCCGTTTCACCAATGACAACTTTACAGAAAATGTGGCTGAAATCGAAGCTTTCTGACCCTAAAATCAGACTTTTCCTTTGTGATGATACAATTTCGGCTCTTGAAAAACGGCTCAGCGATGTCAAGCCATTGTATAATTCGTCATATTTCCGATATACTGACCGTTTCAGCGACGGTGATGATTATTCAGATGAGTTATACCGCAAAAATTTCCAAGCAATACTCAATGGCGTAAAATCACAGGAAATTCTTGAAATTACCTTTACAAGCGGTCATGGGCAAAGAATTCACAGAAAATTTCTGCCTATAAAAATAGAATACTCACCCAAAAATGATAAATTCCGTGTTTACAGTATGCTCATAAAATGCGGCAGAATTCACAGCAGCGGAGTAATCAATATTGGAAGAATAGAAAAAGTAAGGCAGACAGGTCAGTTTTGCACAATACCTGTAAATATTCCAAAATACCTTACAAAAAGAAAATGCAGCGAACCTGTAACTGTTCGTGTTACAACAGAAAGAAATACAGTTGAACGATTCTTTATGGAATTTGCACCCTATGAAAAACAAAGCGAACGTGACCTCACTACGGGAGAATGTATTGTTAAGATATGGTATGATAAACAGGATGAAACGGAATTATTAATACGTCTTTTAGCTTTCGGCCCTACTATTGAAATTCTCGCTCCTTCTGATTTCAGACAAAAAGCAGCTGAACGAGTACTCAATCAATTTAAGATATTCAGACATCAGACTTAAGGCAATACCGCACCAGACCTGTCTGGCTGATTTATGCGGTATTGCCTAATTTTCTTGAGAGAGACAATGACCTCGATGTCGTTCCCGTCCTTACTCTCATATTACATAGTAGTAATCAGCTTGTCACAGCCGCATTTTGGACAGAAATCTCCTTCTTCGATGGGTGGAACACTGTATCTGTTATCTCATCATCAGTCAGTTTTTCAAGTGTATGCATAACGTGACCGGGATGACCATCTTTTGTCTTTTAGGTGTTTCTTCTGGTATTGTGGATATTTCATTTACGACTGATAGATTTCTGAACATAATCCTCAACAGCTTTTCTTGGGATTTTCCATGTTTTACCGATTTTAAATGACTGTATGTCACCGTTTCTGAGTAAGGTATATAAGGTGCTTTTACCAATATCCAGATATGCCATTACTTCTTCAAATTTCATAATGCTGTTATCATTTGTTATAAGGGGACCTCTAAAAACCTCCCTCACGGCTTGATTGCTTCACCAACCAAAGACAGCAGTCAATTACTTGCCGAAAAGCCAAACTATCTGCGTTACAAATCTTGACATACGACGGTATGCCTGCGATTTGTGCCTTGATATTTTGTCTTTTTGCCTTCGTCTTTTCCGCCGTCTTTAATTGGCGAAGCAATGCTTTCTATGACCAATATCATTTCCTGCGTTGTCAAACCTTTCAATACACAAAGTTTTACTGCGGTTTGCCGCCTTGTAACTGACATTTGTCATATACGAAATTTTGCTCGTGTTCCAGTTTTTAGAGAACCCCATAATCGATTCCTCCAATCTTTCATTTAACATATTGTTATATATTTTATTATTTAAAATTAGCTATTGATACCAGGTGGAGGAACCGGTTCCTCCACACCTCCTTGCAAATACTTTTACAGTACAATTATGTCGGAGAAGTCTTGCTCTTCCTACAGCTTGTTCCAATAACGAACTCAATATCCACATCTGAATGGTTTGAAGATTGAGGTTTGTAGCCCATATCTATAATAGTATATCGGCTTCCAGCTCCTGTTATGATATGATTCTTTATCTATATTCTTATCAGATTCAAGAACACGCATAAATTCAGCTTTCCCCTTATCCATATTCACAAGATTTGTTGCTATATGGAATAATTCCCTGTAATAGTAATATTCCTTTCCATTAACAAAGTCGCTATACAGTTTGCATAGCTTTTCAAGTTCAGTATAATCAAC
>JAZSPM010000190.1:0-2090 GCA_045537455.1 Candidatus Ornithomonoglobus sp.
AAATGGCACTTGTTTGAAGCGAAAAAAGAATTGAAACGAGGTATGGATACTATGAGAGAAACAAGCGAACTGAAATTCAATCCGATAAAATTTGATTTGTGCGGATTCAACGGTTCTGCTGGAACAAGCGGTTCTCCAACAAAATTTTTCGATTCTCTTATTGCACAGAACATTGAGTATTCGGTCCTGAAAGAAGCCAAAACAGTCAACAGGATTGCTGATGAACTTGGTGTGTCTCCTGTGTATATCGAAAGTGAGGCAGAACGCCTTGAAGAGTATGGGCTATTGACAAAAAACAGTGATCAATATCTTTGCAACATACTGCTTGAAGAAAGCACAGACGAAGTCAATCGTTTACATGATCAAATGTATTCGAAGGCAGCAGATATATTTGCAAATGAATTATTTGATGAACTAATGAATTCGGGAATATTGGATGATAACAGAATATGGGGAGGCTCGACTGAACCGTTTACCTTTACTTATGATCCACCTAAAGATAAAAACTTTATGCTGTGGGCACTCATTCCATACGTTGCAGCCATGAGCGGCAGTCAATTGATGGACAAGCGTATATCATTTGAAGCAGCCGCCACTGCACGACCGGATGGCGGGGAGAATATTTGTTATGCTTCGATTATTCCGCACGATGCTGCCTCTCCACTGTACTTTGAGAGTATGAAACGTTTTTGCGGACCGTGTTGGAATGGTTTCGGTGAAAAATTCAAGGTGTGGACAATAGATTCCGAATGGTCGGAAAAACGTGTAGATGAGAATTATCAGAAAACCATCCACCATGATCTGTCTCTGCTGAACATTCATTTGAACGATGACGAATTGTCTGCAGAAGGATATGCGTATCTCTCTGAACGAGGATATATTTCAGTACTGACACGGGAACGTGGGTTACTGAAAGATGTCAGCGCAGGATTTGGCGACAGTTTTATATCCAGTGAAGATTTGGGCGACTATAAAATTAAATTCCGCTGTCTCTGTCTTTCTGACGCAGAAATAAACAGACAACTTATAGAGATCGGTGACCGTATAAAAGAAAAGCATCAAACCGAGTTTGAAAATTTGAAAAAAGAATATGTCGATGCAGTTCTTAAGGAAACGCCGAAACAGCTGCAAATCATGAAGAAATACGGGCTCCAATATATTTTTTATAGTGATGGGTGGTTTATACTCCACTGTATCAAAGCTCTGCTTGCCAATGGCAAGTTAAAAGAACCCACTGAAGATCAGAGGAAGTCGCTGACAACGATTATTATTCAAAAATAATAGAATATCGCCGGGAGTGACCAAACGGTACCTCCCGGCGATTAATTTTGCACATTTTATTCGTTTACAGCCTCCCAGACCATCACTACAGGCGGACAGCAATAATCGACTTCCTTCAGATGTAATCCCTTGTCATATGCTTCACGGAGGATTGCCATAATAAAATATCTGGATGCATCAATATATCTGAAAAGCTCAGGAACAGATTTCAGATGTCCCGGGATAGGTGTTTTCATAGATGATATAAATGCTGTAAATGCCTCTCCGATTGCCGATTTGATTTCATCAGTGGTAATTTTGATTTCTTCGCATAATGTTTCGTACTCCGTCTTCTTCAGAACGGGGATTGTTACACATGGCTTGTTCTGCGTATTACCGATCAGGCCGACTTTTTCGAGCCGCGGTATAGAGGAAATCAGTTCATTCGGGATCTCCCACCCCACTCTTTCTTCAAGAGGAATATCCGCGTAAATACACCAGAGAAACGGAATGATATGTTTGAAATAAAGTCCGTCGGGTACAGCCCAGTATCTATGGGGACTGTCCCACAGAGTTGTATCGAACTCATAAAGTCTGACTCGGCGTGTCTCTCCTGCCGCAAACGCTTCCGATGTACGATGACCGCCGTGTATCATATATTCCGATGCTTCATTGTATTCTTTCATATTGTATCCGGCATCAATAGACGTTGCCTGAGCAAACCACCATCCGCCATCCCTACGCTTTGGAAATTTCGGCAGCTCAACTTTTCCTGTCCCAAACTGCTCGAAATCCTGTAAAGCTTTCAAAAGTGCATATCTGTCCAGTTT